>JANNWK010001141.1:0-40887 GCA_031408355.1 Myxococcales bacterium | reverse complement strand
CTCGTGCGCGTCGCGGGCTCTACGCAGGTAGGCAAGGCCGCGCGGGACATCGCCCAGGCTCGCGTAACAGGCCCCTATCGTGCTCAGTGTGCGAGCGATCTGAAAGCGGCCGCCAATCGATAGATCGATACGAATTGCGTCCTGCGCCAGCGCAATACCGTCCTCGAAGCGACCGAGCACCAAGAGCGCGTAGGCCAGCGAATTCTTGGCGCGCGCCTCAAGCCTGCGCGCGCCAACTCGCCGAAACACCGCGATAGCTTCGGCCTGACACTCCACGGCCTCGTGGACGCGGCCCACACGCCGAAGCAGGGTACCGCGGAGGCGGAGCGCTTCGGCGCGCAGCCGCGGCGGAGCGGCTTCGTGCTCCGCCGCCGCCAGGGCGCGATCGGCCGCAGCCAGCGCGCCCTGCATGTCGCCGATTTCGTGCAAAATCTCCGCCATCAGCGTGAGCGCGCTGACCTCCAACACCGCAGAACCTGAGCGCTTGGACATTTGCTCGCCACGCTGTACCGAAGACAGCGCGCGGCTCAGCTGCCCCGCGTCGAGCTCGAACTGGGCAGTACGCAGCAGCGCCGTGGCGGCCCAGAAGGCCTTGCCGCTGGCTTTGGCCAACCGCCGCAGCTCCGAGAGGTGCGCCCGACGCTCCTGCCAGCGCCCCTGGTGACGCGAGATCGCCTCCAGCGCTTCATAGGCCTCCAGCAGCCTCGGATCCGTTTCGGACAAGAGCGCGATAACACGCCGGTAGCAACGCTTGGCCAGCTGGATCTGATAGCTGGAGCGGGCCGCGTCGGCCGCCTCGAGGTAGAAACCAGCCGCCTCCGCGCGCGCATTACCCCGCGCCAGATGCCGCGCCACGATGGCGGCCGTGAGTCCCTTGCCGAGCGGACTCCGCCCCAGGTGCTCACCCAACGTTCGATGCATGCGCACGCGCCGCCGGCGATCCAGCGCCCGATAGGCGACGTCGCGCGTCAGCGGATGGCGCACATCGGTAAGCTCTGCCTTTTGCTCGCATAGGCCGCGGGCGCACAAGCGCGTCACCGCATCCGCGCTCTCGGGACCTTCCAGCGCTGTGAGATCCTCGCTGGCCAAGGGCCCGCCCGCCACGGCCAACCACTCGACGATGGCCTGCTCCTCGACCGGCAGCTCATTCAGGCGATCGGCGATCAGCTGCTCCAACGTCGAAGGCAGGGGCAACGCGACTTCCCCCGGACGCTCGATCGACACAAGTTCCTGACCGCCGCCCGATCGCTCGTGGATCTCGAAGCGACCGCGTTCGAGCAGTGCGTCGACCATTTCCAGCAAGAAGAAGGGGTTGCCGCCAGCGCGCGGCAAGAGATCGGCACAGACTTGGCGCACGCCGTCGATCACGCCGAAGCGCGACTGCAGCAGGCGCAGCTGGTGCTCGGCGCTGAGCCCACGCAGCTCGATCCGCACCAGCGCGTCGATTTGCGGAAAGACGCGATTCTCGGGGCGAGCCAGCAGCAGCACCAAGATGGGCAACGGCTCCGGGCGCTTCAAAAACTCCGTGATGAGCTCCAGGCTGGGACGGTCCGCCCATTGCAGCCCGTCGAGGGCGACCACCAGCGGAGCCTCCAGCGCTGCCCGAGCGAAGAAGCGGCGCAAGCCGAGCGCGACCAACTGCCGCGAGCGCGCCACGTCGGCCTCATCGACCAGGCTTCGGACCCGACCCGTGACAAGCTCGGCCATTCGTTCGAGGACCTCGGGACCGTCCTCGCCTCCGGCCAGCTCGCCGAGCGCTTCGCTGATCAGAGCGCGGGCCTCCTCGATGGGTTGGTCGGAACGAGTGCCCGTCAACTCGCGCACCCACTCGGAGACGGTCGCGAAAGGGACCTCGCTGGCCGCTGGCGAACATTCCGCGCGCAGCACGCGCGCGTCGGGCGGCAGCTCATTCACGAACGCGGTCAGTAGGGCTGTCTTGCCGATGCCCATCTCGCCGGAAATAACGCGCGCCGCCACCTGGCCTGCCGAGAGTCCGGAACCAACGACGCCGTAGTAGGCCGCATGCAGATCGGCGAGCTCCGCGTCGCGGCCGATGAGGTCGCTCGAAGCGCTGGCCATCTCGCGTAACTTCTCCTCGCGGGTGTGCGGGCGAAGCAGCGAGTAGATGCGCATGTCCTGCGGCAGGTTGCGTTCCTCGGCGCCGGGGATCTTGATGGTCGGAGCGTCGCCCCAAACGAAGTCCCGCCGGACCAGGCGGTACAATCCTCCCGCCACCCAGCTCACGCCCGGGGGAGCCTGTTCCCCCAGCAGGCCTGCCAGGTGGCTGGCGGGCTCGGACAGCTCGTGCTCAACAAGGTGGCCTGCTTTGTCACGCTGGCCCGTAGCGATACCGCGCACAATCCCAACGGAGGCGGAGAGCGGCGTGGGCAAGTCCCCCGAGGCGCCGCGAATCACCTCGTGCACGTCAATAGCCAGCCAGATGGCGTCGAGCGGCGCGCGCGCGGGGTTGGCCCTCAAGCCCACGAGCGCGCGCGCGAACGGCGCCACGTCGGGCCCGGTTTCGCTCCAAACAAAATGCGCGCCTCGCCGAAAGGCGATCTCACCGAGCGTGCTCTTGAGCTGCTCGAGCGCGCGGGCCGACTGAGCGGGTGTGGACGCCAGCGCCAGCTCCGCCAGGCCATGAATACTCAGGGTCACCACCGCGACGTGTCGGACCTCGCGCCCTGCTCGTTCGCGGAGCGCCGCGCGACCCCGGCCTGGCCCAGTGTCCTCGTCCTGCAGACCAGAAGCGCCCGTCCCGGGCATCCCTGACAACGACGAAGGGTGCTCGGAAAGTTGCTGCCCCACGGCCAAGCCAGCCAGCCCATCGGGCAAGGGCACGCCTGGCGAGGTGTGCTCGCGTTGCACGAACTCGGTGATCAGGGACTCGAGCGTGTGCGAATCGACCAGCTGCTGACGCAGCAGCAGCACTTGACTGACAGCGCTGGCCACCTCGCGTGCGGTCTGAAAACGCTCGGCGGGATCCCGAGCGAGCGCTTTCATCACGATCTCCTCGACGTCCCGCGGCAACTCGCGCACGAACGTACTGGGCGGCTCCACACGGCCCGCCCGCACGGCTTCGACCAGGTCGGGCCCCTCCGCGGAGCCGTGCAGCGGTCGCCCGGTCAGCAGCTCATGAAAAACTACACCTAGAGAGTAAATATCGGTGCGCCGCGTGACGCGTTCGCCGCGCGCCTGCTCGGGCGACATGTACGCGGTCTTGCCCTTGAGCACGCCCGGCTCCTCGCGAAACAAGTTGGCGCTGGCGATCCCGAAATCGGCGATTTTCACGGCGCCGTCGAAACTGAGCAGCATGTTCTGCGGCGACACGTCCCGGTGCACGATGTCGATGGGCTTGCCCGCCTCGTCCTTGCGCTCGTGGGCGTAGTGCAGCCCTTTGGCGATCTCCGACATGATGTAGGCCGCGAGATAGGGCGGAATGCGTTGGCCCCGCGACTGAGCCGCCTTCATCAACTTGCGGAGATCAGGGCCCTCCACGTACTCCATGCTGAGGAGCTGCCCTTCCTCGCCGTAGTCTTGGAAGTCATAGACCTGGACGATGTTCGGGTGATTCAGGCGCGTCGCGAGCTGCGCCTCCTCAGCGAACATCGTGCGGAAACGGCGCGAAGAACCGTATGCCGGCAAAATTCGCTTGAGGACGAGCAGCTTGAACGTGCCCTCGGCCCCCCGCTTCTTCGCCAGGAACACTTCCGCCATGCCACCTGCGCCGAGGCGCCGAATGACCTCGAAGTCGGCAAGGCGCTTGGGCGGGGGCCGGACCTGGGGATCGCTCATCGCGAGGAGGTCGGTAGGCTACTCTTGTTTTCGGATCACATGGTAACGTCGCGCGCGAAAACGCTCGGAGGCCATGAATGCGTCGACCTTTTACCCTCGCCCTTTCCCTGATTTTCCTCGCCAGCAGCGCGGCAGCGCAGAAAAAACCCAAGGCGGGCCCGAAGGCGGCGACCAAGCCCGGGGCCAGCATGTCCACGACGGGAGCCGACCCGGCGGAGAGCGAAAAGAGTGACAAAGGTCCGTTCACCCCCAAGAGCGAGGAGCCCGACGAGCCGGTGGTGGCGCCCGGCCCCGCCAAGGTCGACAAGGGGCGAAAGCGCGACAAAATTAGCGTCTTCGGAGAGGTCCTCATCGGCTTCGGCAAGGTCCCGCTGCCCAGCCCGACCAACGTGAGCAGCGGTAGCGCGACCGCTGTCACGCTGCAGGCCGGAGGTAGCTACGACGTCAGCCCGCAGTTCACGGCGGGGCTTCGGCTGCCGTGGACGACCGCCACGGTCAAGCAAAGCGACGGCAAGGGGCTCAGCTCCCAGGCGCTGGGCGCTCCCGAGCTGTTCGGCGAGTACCGCGTCGCGCTGAGCAAGCTGACCCACGTGCCCATCACGTTTGGCCTCGGCATCCCGGTCGCGCAGGGCAACCCTGACCTCACCAGCAATGATCGCGCGGGCGTGGCTCAAGGCATGGCCAACCGAGTCGCTGACGCGGCGAGCGGCTGGCAGAACAGCGAGCTGTTTCAGCCGAAGCGTCTGCCCGTCGTGGTCGGCGGCGGGATCCGCCATGAGCGCCAGGACTTCGAGCTGCACGCGCACGCCAAGTTCGTCGTCCTGCCGGCCCTGGGCACCGACGTCGCGGCGCCCGATGACCCCGATGGCAACGGCACGTACAAGCTCAACTCGGTCGCGCTGCGCGAGGTCACGAGCCTGGGCGGTAGCTACAACTTCCTGGACAGCCCTATCGTGTATGGCGGGCTCGATTTCGCGCTCGTCTGGACCGCCATCGACACGTTCGAGTTCGAATCATCCCAGAACGCCACGCCCCCGAGCCCGGTCCAGGCCGTCCTCGAGCCGCGCTTGGGCGCTCGCTTCGGCAAGATTTCGCCGAACGTGAGCTACATTGCGCCGCTCGGCGGCAGCCTGGGCGACAGCGGGATCGGCGGCATTCGGCTCCACGTCGACGTCGCCTTCTAGGGCGTCACCGGTGCGGACGAGGGCTCGCTCTCGTGCGGCTAGGTGGTAAGGTGGTAGCCGATGCGGTTCGCTGCTCTTGCGCTGATCTTTGCTGTCGCCGGTTGTGCGGGCGCGCCGTCTACGCGGCGGCCCGGGAGTTCGGCGCACTCAGAGGCGGCGCCTCTCGTCGCCACCCCCGTTTCAGCCGAATCCTTCGGCCAAGCAACGTACCGCCTGCTGCTGAGCGGCGAGAACACGCGCGAGCGTGCAAGCCTACTGGTCGGAGTCACGCGCCATCAGCTGCTGCGCGCACGCTCGCGTTTCAGCGCTGGTAGCGCCGAGGCCGGTCTTGCGGCGTTGAGCGGCGCGTTCCTGCTGGGGCGCGCCGGCGAGTTTCGACGTGACATGCTGGAGGGCGGGGAAAGCGCGCTCGACGATGCGGCAACCGAGGTCGCGCGCGTGGGCAACGACGGCCGCGCGCTGGCGCTCTACGCCATGCTGCTGCCGCGCCTTTCGGACGGGCCACTGCGCACTGATGTGCGGGCGCACCTCGATGCCATCGAGAAATTTCGGCACGAGACGAAAAGCAGCGGCGCCGTGACCGTGGCATCGGCGGCGTCCCGGGCAGCGCTCGGTCGGGCCATGCTGGACACAAGCCCCGAGGCCATGGAGGCCGCCAAGAAGTCCGTGGTCGCCTGGCTACGCCAGGCGCTCGCGACCAACATTGGAGAGGCCCCCATCCGTTCGAGCCAGGAGCGCGACGAAGCCTATGAGGCCTACCGAGCGCTCCGCGCCGGCGGCTACACGCTGGTCGCGCTTTTCCTGCGTCAACGCGACCCGCGCGGGGCGTTGAATCTGCTCGATTCAGCGGGCCTCGAGCGGCTGCTGGCCCCCGAGCTGAGAGAGCGCCTCGAGCGCGCAGCCGACGACAACGACGCCGATGCTTGGGCGGATTTGTACCAGTTCTTCGACTCTGCTCGAAGCGGCGCCGACGGCCTGCTGGTTGCCGAGCTGGTGGACGCCGCCGCGTTCGGCGCAGCCGAAGGTCTGTTCCGCGCCGAGCCCGGCTCCGCCCGCGGCACGCTGCCTCTCGCCGCGGAGCTGCTCAGCCACGGAATGGCCGAAATTGGCCCGCTGGTGCTGGCTCCCGCGCTGAGCGAGCACCCCGAAGCGGGCGCACTGAACGCCGCCCTCGGCTTCGTGCTTCGCGCCATGAACCAAGAAGAGGAGTCCGGCGGTCTTGAAGCGGTGCGGGCCGTTTATCAGAACGCGGCGCCAATTTTGGAACTGGCGTTGACGCCCAAGCTCCGCGGTCAGGTGAGGCCAGCTCCCGCCAGGTTGCGGTTTGCCATGGCAGCGATCGAAATTCGCTACGGTGAATTGGAGCGGGCGCGCCCGCTGCTCCTGCAATCCTTGCAGGACGAGCCAAGCAGCGAAGCCTATTTGCTGCTGGTCGCGCTGGAGCGCCAACGCGGCAAGCTACCAGAGGCCCTCAGCTGGGCCGACAAGGCCATCGAAGTGGCTCGGGCGGCGCAAGATCTCGCGACCGAAACCGACGCGCAGCTCACCCGATTCGAGCTATTTCGCGAGCAGAACAGTGCGACCGACGCGGGCCGCGCGCTCGAGGCCGCCCTGACGCGAGCGCTTTCCGCGCAGCGACAGGGACGCGGCGGCGCAGTCCAGGCCAGGGCTGAGCGGCTCTTGGCCCGTGTGCTTGAGCACTACGGCGACCAACGCGCCATCCGGCGCGCCACGGAGCGCGCCTTCGACGCGGCGGGCTCGGACCCCAGACTGCTCTCGGCGACGGTGATGGACGCTGCCAGAAGAGGGCTGACGCTGTCGGACTTGGGTGTCGCCCGAACCGCCGTGGAACGAGCCCTGGAGGCCGGCATGGCGGGCGACGATCTGGTCTATCCAGCGCTTTGGCTGCAACTTCTGGAGCGCAAGCTGCGGGTACCAAGCAGCGGGACTGCGGAGGACGCCTATTCAGCGCTCGACGACAGCTCGGGTTGGCCGTCCCGGTTGCGAGCCTGGGCAACGGGCAAGCTCAACGACGCCGACCTGCTCAACGCGGCCAAGGATCGCTCGCAACGCACGGAGGCCATCTTCTACGCGGCAATGGCACGCCATGTCCAAGGTGGAACCGAGGCGGGCAAGGCCGGGCTCGAGCAAGTCGTCAGGAGCGAAGCCGTCGACCTCGTGGAAGTTGCCATCGCGCGAGACCTGCTAGCGCTGACCGACAAGCGCGCCAAGGGCTACCAGCTGCCAGCGAACGTCGTGGTCCCGTAGCTACGGGCTATAGCTGCGGTTTGCGGCCGAGCAACTTGGTAGCGAGGTGCTCCCCCAACTGCGCCGACAGCAAGCGCTCGACGGCTGCCTCTTTCTCGAGGCGCTCCCCTTCCGCGTACTGAAACTCTATTCCCATCCCGGCCGGGTTGGCCTTGGTTGCGTCGGAAGAATCCGTCGTCCAGATGACCTTCCCGCGCAGGCGAAGCGGCTCGGGCATATTCGGTACGCCAAGCGCGAACACGAACTCCGTTCCCACCGGGAGCGGTTTGTCCGTGCCGATAAAGGTTCCGCCACGCGAGATGTTCCGGGTGTAGTCCGCGAAGAAGGTGTTGAGTCGCTTGTATTCGACCTTGAGCTCAATCGGAGCTCGGGCAATCAAGCGCCGGTCATCATCGGACGTGGTCATCGAGGGGAGGCGGGTTACCGGGCGCGGCGGACTGAGGGGCACCCGGGCGGCCACAGGCCACGGCGGGGGACGAGCCCGCAATCGTAGTCGCGACCGCCGACTCCGGGAAGGGGTCATGCTATGGCCCCATTAAAGTGCGCGATCCCTACGAAGTCCTCGGAATTGGCCGCGGCGCGAGCGAGGCCGAAGTCAAAACCGCCTTTCGACGGCTCGCCGCTCAGCACCATCCCGACAAGAACCAGGGGGATCCAGCAGCGCAGCAGCGCTTCACCGAAATCAACCTGGCGCATCAAATCCTGTCGGACACCGACAAACGCAGCGCCTACGATCGCTACGGCCCTTCGGCGTTTCAGGCAGGCGGGCGAGGGTCGGTCGGCGACGTCGCCGACTTCGGCGGGCTCGACGAAATCTTCGGGGACCTTTTGGGCGTGTTCGGCTTTCGCGGCGGCGATCGCGGCGATCTGCGAATGCCGCTCGGACTGACCTTCGAGGAGGCGGCGAAGGGCTGCGTCAAGGAAGTTCGCTATCAGCGCGCCGACAGCTGCGGGCACTGCGGCGGTCGCGGCGCCGAGCCAGACACGCGCGTCGAAACCTGCTCGGCTTGCGCCGGCAAGGGCCGGGTGCGCTTTCAGCAGGCGCTGTTCCCACTGTCGGCCGAGCGAACCTGCTCACGCTGCCGTGGCTGTGGCTCACTGCCAACGACTCCCTGCCGCAGCTGCGGTGGCAAGGGTCTGCTGAGCGCGGACCGAGTCTTGAAAGTCGACATACCGGCCGGCATCGAGCACGGAGCAACACGCGTGGTGGATCAGGCCGGGCACCGCGTACGCCCGGAGCGCGCCCCCGGTAGCCTGGAGCTGCTCGTCGAGGTGGCGGCTCACCCTTTCTTCCGCCGCGCCGGAGATGACGTGGTGTGCAAGGTGCCGATCAGCTTCGTACAGGCGGCACTGGGCGGCGAGACCGACATCCCCACCCTGGAGGGCAAGGTCAAGCTGCGCATACCGCCCTCCACTCAACCCGGTCAGGTGCTTCGAATCCGCGGGAAGGGCATCGAGCATCGGCTGCGTAGCGGGCGAGGCGACCAGCTGGTCGAGGTAACGGTCGAGGTGCCCTCACGCCTTTCGCCCCGAGCACACGAGCTGATCGAAGAGCTGGGCAAGGAGCTGGGCGAAGACGTGCAGCCCCAGCAGCAGAGTTTCCTGGACAAGCTAAGAGGCCTGCTGGGATAGCGTTTGACGGGCCGGGTCTTCCAGAGCCACTCTTCGACCACGATGGAATCTCGAAGAATCGGAATGCTGGGCGCCGGCAACATGGCAGGAGCCCTGATTCGCGGCCTGCTGGCCTCGAAGACCGTGAAGCCCGAACAGATCGTCGCCAGCGATGTCCGCGAGGATCATCTGAAGGAGCTGGCGAGCCTGCACGGCATCAAGACGTTCCGCGAAAACCGCGAGCTGGTCGGGGTCTCGGACGTGGTCGTCTTGGCGGTCAAGCCACAAGTCATTGACCGTGTCCTGGACGAGCTGTCAGACGCCTTCTTGCCCGATACGCTGCTCGTCTCGATCGCCGCCGGAGTGCCGATTCGTTCTTTGGAAGCACGCCTCCCCGCCAACGTGAGGGTCGTTCGGGCCATGCCGAATACCGCCGCCATAGCACTGGCGGGAGCCACCGGCATCGCGCCCGGTTCGCGCTCAACGCCGGAGGATGTGGCGCTCACGCAGGCGCTGTTCGCCGCCGTCGGTCGCTCCGTCGTGCTGGACGAATCGCTCATCGACGCGGTGACGGGACTCTCCGGCAGCGGGCCCGCCTACGTGATGCTCATCATCGAGGCGCTCGCGGACGGAGGCGTGAAGGTCGGCCTGCATCGAGACACCGCCCTGCTGCTCGCGGCTCAGACCGTGTACGGCTCAGCCAAGCTCCTGCTCGACACCGGCGAACACCCCGGTCGGCTGAAGGATATGGTCACGAGCCCCGGCGGCACCGCCATCGCAGGTCTCCACACCCTAGAGAGCGGCGGGCTCCGCCGCACGCTGATGGACGCTGTCGACTCCGCGACGAAGCGCGCCATCGAACTCGGCGAGATCATGGCCAAGAAGCTGGACAAGGGCTAACGAGCGCGCCAGCAGGCGCCAGGGCCGTCAGCCGCCCGAACAGCGAGCGCGCACCCACAAAAAAGTGTCCGCGCAAAGGGGCCGGGGGGGGGACAGCCTCGCTCTGCGCGGACGGCTTTGTAGTAGCAGCAGGCCCAAGAAAAATCAAACCCGATTTCGCCATAAAAATGCGGCAATGGCGCCGATTCGGCACGCCAGTATCACATCTCGGGGTGAGACGCGGGCGGCTCAATTCGAGCAGCGCAAACCCAGCCGTCGACCGAGCGGTTTGCGTTCCGAAAGGGTCACGCTCACGGTCGCGCGCGCAAGGCCGCTGGACGTCGCAGTAGCGGTGGCGGTCCGCTCGCCCTGCGCAGCCAACTCGTCGACACAAACACCCAGGGCGGAAACTCGAAAGCGTCCCTCGAACGCGCGAGCGCTCAGCCCACCGGACAACTCGGCGTAGGGGTCAGGCGCCACGACTCCCGAGACCACGAAACCCTCCGCAGCCGGCTCGCAGAGCCGAGGCAGGGCAGCGAGCTCGGGCGGAGTCACCACGTACGGCGCCTCCACGGCGAGCGTCTCCATGTCGATTGGATGCACGAACCAACCCGTCCCACGCACCCAGATCGCGAGCGCGTCGCCCGACACGCTGCGGACAAGCTCGGCGTTGCCGCCGCGCGCCGCGGGAATGTCCGCTACCTCGAGGACGAGCTCAAGCAGCTGACCTACTGCGTGATAGACGCGGAATGCCTTCGTATTGTCATCGTAGGAGCCGACGTAAAAGCCGCCCCTCGCCTTCACGACCCCCGACAATCTCGAGGCCATTCCCTGCTTTCCGACGTTGGCGATTCGGATCGGCACCCCACCAGCTTCAAACAGGAAGAGATCCAGCGTCCCTCGCGAGTTCAGCAGCAATCCCCCAGCATTCCCCGCGTGATCGAGGGCAGCGGCCATGCCGACAGCGGAGGTGCTGGGCTCCGCGCCCAAGGCATCCGCTGCGCTTGTGGCGTCCGGCCAAGGGCTGCGCGCGTTGGCGGTAACGTGCACGCTAGGCTTGACCGAGTAGCGGTCCGCGAAGGCGATACGCAGCGAGCCGGTCCTCGTCCAGTCCGTCCCACGCGGCCCGACCACGTAGAGGCGTGTCTGAACCCCGTGGGGCTCGGTTCCAGCGTCGACGCCGAGCATGTTCTCCCCCAGCGGCGGTGGGGCAGCATCGAGCAGTGGCGAAAGCGGCGGTAGCTCAGGCTCGTCCGGAACGGCGCCAGGGATAGCGGCCGAGCGGCGGCCACGGAGCGCCGAGGCGGGACGCAGCGGCAGCGACGGCGCGCTCTCTTCGGAGGTCGGCTCGCAGTGCAGCACCCAACGTCCCCCTCCGGGTGACGGAAACTGTACTCGGGCGGGAGTTGGTGGTGCCGCCAGGCGTTCGGCAGCGCGTCCGTCGAAGAAGCCAATCCGCGTGAAGCCCGCGAACGCGCAGCCTATCGCCGAGCACCCCTGGTGAAATCCCGAGCCAGCCAGCGCCTTCAGGTCGATATCGGGAGGCAGCTCAACGCCAAGCCACTGCGACCCACCATCCGTCGTTTCGGAAGCCAGACCGCTCGTACCCAGAACGAGCGCGCGCTTTCCAGCAAACAGAGCGCGCGAGGCATGTTCTTCCACTCGACGCAGCGAGAGCTTGCCAGAAAGGTCGACCTGCACTCCCGCAAACGGGCCCGCGCCCACCACCCAACCCGAGAGCAAGCCGGGCCTGCTCTCGATCATCCCGTCGAGCCAGAGGCCCTGCTCGAGCAACAGCTTGTGGCGCGGCTCGCCGCTGGCCGCGCTTAACTTGATGCGCTGCGCAGGCGCCGACCGGGAGAGCAGTCGTAGCGCGCCCGGCTTGCCCAAAGCGGGCGGGGTCAAGACGGCGACGCGCCCGTCCGCTAGCGCCACCACACGATCCCGCTCGCTCTCGACCGTGAGCTGATGAGCAGCGCCGCTCCCAGGCACCACGCAGTAGCTGAGCCCCTTATTGGGGCCAGAGCACGTCCCGCGCACGACCAAGCTGCCGCTGCCGCTGTCACCGACGACCCTCGCTCCAGGAAACTCGGCGACAAGTTCGAGGCCCAAGGGCGCCACCGCGCGATAGATACGGGTGAGTTCCTGACCCTGCCCGCAGACGAACCCGACGCCTGCTTGTCCCAGCCTGACGCCCTGGCACTCGGTCGCCCCCGGATAGGCTCCACGACGACTTTCGAGCACCCGACCGGTGTCGAGCGCGACGCGTGACAGCGTGCCGCCCGCGGCCACGAAAGCGCCACCTCGCCCGTCAGGAAAACCAAATAGCGCAGCGGTTTCGAGCATGGCTCGGGCCGGGCGCAGCGGGCGCTCCGCGACGGCGCCAAGCACTCGCGCAAGCTCGGACTGAACCGCCTCACTCTGCTGAGAAGCGTCGCGATCCGCGACGTGAGAGAGCGCGCCTCGAGGGCTGAGCAGGTAAGTCGCCGTCGGCGTCGTGAGCGAGAGCGAGCCGCCCAGGGCCTCGAATCGGGTCACCGGCATCTCGAGGGGATGCCAACTGGCGCCCGCGTCGAAGCTCACCAGCGTGCCGCGGAGTGGCACCTGAACTGCCCCGAACCAGCCGTCAGCGAAGGCCATCCCACCGTAGGCAGGCGCTGCTGGTAGGCCGATAGCGGGCAATGGCTCTCCACTCTCCAGATCGAGCGCTCGGTAGTCGCTCTCCCTGCGCGGCAAGAGCAGCAACCGATCGAAACCCGGGACGAGCCGCTCGACCTCGAAGTCCAGCTGCGCCACCGGCTTGAGCGTCCCGGCCCAGCTCGCGGAGCGATAGAGCAGCGTGACGCTGGACGAGACGATCGAGAACAAGAAGCCTCCACCCAGGCGAGCGGGCAGCTCCAGGAACTTCGCGCTGCGCGCTGCCGGCAATAACTCGTCCCCCACCTCGAGGGTCCCGTCCGCGTGCTCTACGACCCGCATTCCAAACGAAAGGAGGCGTCTGGACCCGTCATGCAGAAACCCTGCCTCAACCGTTCCCGGGCCCCGAGTCGGCGGGAACAGCCGTGGACCGGGCGCCGCCAGCGCCGGCTTGACGGGCAGGACCTGCAGGCCCCGCGCGGGCGCAGGTGGCGCGTGCCGCACGCCCGAGCAAGCCACGAGGGGGCCGCACAGCCCGGCAACGCCGAACGCGGACAAGAGGAGACAGCGACTCGGGCTCGGCACGAAGGTCAGCCTACCCCCGGCACCCAGCGCCGACGAGGTGCTTCTGGCAGACCCGGGTCCGTACTACGGTCGGCCGAATGTCCAGCAAGCGACCCGTTTCGCCCGGTGCCGAGGAAATTCTGGGCCAGTACTTTCCGGTCCTTGACCACGGCTTCGTGGCGCTGGTGGACTACATGGGCACCGACGAGTGCATCGAGCGCGCCGCCCGCGTCAGCTACGGCTACGGCACACGCAAGGCCACCCTGACTCGCGGCCTGCTCCGCTACCTGCGACGTCACCTTCACACCACCCCGAGCGAGATGCTCGAGCTCAAGTTCCACTGTTGCATGCCGATGTTCATCGCTCGCCAGTGGATTCGGCACAGGGCGGCGTCAGTCAACGAATACAGCGGCCGCTACTCGTTGATGCCGATGTTGTTTTACACTCCCAGCGCTGAGCAACTGCAGACGCAGAGCGCAAGCAACAATCAGGGACGCAGCGGCACGCCCGTCTCGCCCGAGAAGTACGCCGAGGCCGTGGCGCGCTGGAACGAGATCCGAAGACTGAGCCGCGATGCCTACGAACACATGACCTCGCAGGACATCGCCCGCGAACTGGCCCGCATCGATCTGCCGTTGTCGACCTACACCCAGTGGTACTGGAAAATTGATCTTCACAACTTCCTGCACTTCCTGAAGCTCCGCGTCGACCGGCACGCGCAATGGGAGATCCAGGAGTATGGCCGCGTCCTGGCCGGAATGCTCAAGCGCGTGGCGCCACACAGCTACGAGGCGTGGATCGACTACGACGTGTGCGGCGCCCGCGTGTCACGCATGGAGCTGGACGCGCTGCGGCGGCTTGTGACCGTGGAGGGCGCCGGACTGAGCGCCAAGCCGGGCGCGCTTTCGCCAGCGGATTTGGAGCAACTCGGCCTGGCCAAGCGCGAGGCGACGGAGCTGCTCGACAAGCTTGGGAACAGCGCCCCTCCGGACTTCGAGCTCGACCTGACGCAAGCCAGAACGGCCGAATGGTTCGGTGAGGAGTTCCAGAAGGCCGTTCCCCAGGTCGACAAGACGCTGGGCGAGTAACGCCCACGCGCAAAGTATCGCATACTGCCGGAGAAGCCGATGTTCGCCGCACCGCAAGCCAACGTAGCCGCGCTCCTCGATCTGGACGCCGAGATCCGCCGCCTCAAGCGCGAACGGAACGCAGTACTGCTGGCCCACTACTATCAGGAGAGCGAGATCCAGGACCTCGCGGACTTCATTGGCGACTCACTGCAGCTGGCGCAGGCGGCACAAAAGACGACCGCCGACGTTATCCTCTTCGCCGGCGTCCATTTCATGGCAGAGACGGCCAAGATCCTGAACCCCGAGCGCATCGTGCTGGTACCGGACATGTTGGCGGGTTGCTCGCTGGCTGATGGCTGCCCGGGCGACCGTTTCCGAGCTTGGAAGGCTCGTCACCCGGGCGCGGCGGTCGTGAGCTACATCAATTGCTCGGCCGAGGTAAAAGCCGAGAGCGACTACATCGTGACCTCCAGCAACGCCGTCAAGATCGTGAGCGCCATTCCGCCCGAACAGAAGATCCTGTTCGCCCCGGACAAGAACCTCGGCCGCTACGTGATGAAGCAGACGGGGCGCGACATGCTGCTCTGGCAAGGCAGCTGCATCGTGCACGAAACCTTTAGCCTGAAGAAGCTGCTGACTATCAAGCTCCAGCACCCCAACGCCAAGATCATCGCTCACCCAGAGTGCGAAGAGCCGCTCCTCGACCAAGCAGACTTCATTGGTTCCACGGCGGCGCTCCTCAAGTACGTCGAGAACGACAACGCAGAAGCGTTCATCGTGGTGACGGAGCCGGGCATCATCCATCAGATGCAGAAGCGTGCCCCGCACAAACAACTCATTCCCGCGCCCCCGGACGGCAACTGCGCGTGCAACGAGTGCCCCTTCATGCGCCTCAATACCCCTGAGAAGGTGTATCTGGCGCTGCGTGATCTGCAGCCGCGGCTCGAGATGGATGAAGGGCTGCGTCGGCGCGCACTGGTGCCTATAGAACGCATGCTGCGGCTGAGTTAGGCGAATCACTCCCCGGGCCTGGGAATGTCCTTGCCCGGCAACCTGCCGTAGGTCTTGCCGGCGAGCTTCAGGAGATCCGCGCACTCGGCGAGCGGCAAGCGCTGCTGCTCCAGCGGATCGTCGGCCAAGTCATAGCAGTTCCAGCCCGTATCCCAGGAGCGCGCCTCCAGCTTGCGACTGCCCTGCATTATGCCCCAGTTCTCGAAGGCGCATGACCACACGCCGGCGCAGTTCGTCATCGGCAACGCCTCCAAGGTCAACTCCGGCCTTAGCAGACTGTGACCCGGCATTTTCCTACGAAATTCTTGGAGCTTGGGCTCGTCGGGCACGCCCAGCAAATCGAGGATGGTCGGCGCCACATCGACGTGAAACACGAACGCATCACGCTTGTCCTTCAAGCTCTGCGCCTCAGTTTCGGCCAGCGTCCCGGGAGGCGCGTCGATCCACGCCGGAACATGGATTTCTTCGTCGAAGATGCTGAAGGTGTGGCCCATCTGTCCGTGCTCACGAAACGCCTCCGCGTGATCGCTCGTGTAAACCACCACGGTCCGCTTACCGGCCTCGGTCGCCTTGAGCGCGGATAGCATGCGCGCGACGTGGAGATCCTGCTGATAAACAGCGTTCTGATAGAAGTTCTTGAACTGGGCGTTGTCCTCGGGCGCCTTGCTGGTCGACCAGGGCTGGAAGGGCGTGGGCAGCGCTTCATCGAGGTAGTACGGGTAGTGCACGTTCGAAAGCTGGATCACCGCCAAGAACGGCTCGCGAAGCTTGCCAACGTTCTGACTGACGTAGTCCGCAAGCAAGCTCTCGGGCGCCCCCATGTCGAGGTCAGCCGTAGGATCAAGCTCGGTGCCCGTGACCATCTGGTTTACGCCTAGGTTCTTGACCCAGAGCCGCACGTTGCCAAACATCATGTTCTGGCTCGTCCAGTAGGCGGTGTCGTAGCCAAGTCCGCGGGCGTAGTCGAAAATGAGCGGCCACTCGTGGAGGGTATCGCGGCTCTCGGTAGGTCGTACTCCCGACCACAGCACGGCGAGCGAGATCGCCGTACAGGAAGCCATCGAGCGCATTTGCCGGAACGGAAAGCGCTGCGGCATGAGCTGGTTGGTCGCGGCCGTGCGTTGGCACGCTATATCGTGCTCGATGCAGGTGCTGTCCGCTCGCACGCTTTCCAAGACAAAAAACAGCACGTTGCGCGCGGGCACCGGGCTGCGCTCAAACGCCGGTAGCGGCCGAGAGTTCCGAGCCCGCGGACGAAGCTGGTTGCTCTGGTCGGTGAAACCCAGCTGAGTGCGCAGCAGGCCACCCACGGCATGCAGGTAAAGCGTGTCGGGCGTGGACGCCTGCACGCTGCGATGCTGCGTCGGAATGAAGAAGCTCGCGACGAGCAGGAGCGGCGCCGCGAACACGGCCACCCGCGAAAGCGCGCGGCGCGGCCGCATCACGCGCCGCCCCAGCCACACCAGGAAGATGGCGACCACGAGCGGCGGCAGCTTCGCCCTCACATAGTTGGAGAGGTCAGCCACCAGTTGGTTCACCACGCTATCCATGAAGTTGGAAGCGAACACCGAAACGTCCACGTTCAGATACGCGTGATACTGCTGGTAGAAGTAGGTCTGCCCGCCAATCGCGAAGGTGACCATCAGCACGAACAGGACCGCAGCGACGTGCCGGAACCAGCCACGCCGGCGACTCGCGGCGTAGAGCAACAGTCCCCAAACGCAGATGCTCTCCGCGAGCGAGCCCAGGTAGGTGATGGCGTAGAATCGATCGAAGCCGGCGATACGCTCAGCTCGCCGCTGCACGTCGAGGATGACCCCGAGCAGAGGAACGGCCAGGAGGAGCGCCCACTGGCCGAACCTCCTGGCGCGCACGAGCCGGCCAAGCGCACTGCCCAGGCGCGGGGCTGCGGAGCGGCGGGGCGGGCCGGGCCGGGCCTGCGGATCTGGAAGGGGGGAGCCTTGGGCCACGATGTAGGGCGACCGCGGCACCAAGCCGAGCGCCCGGTAGATTCACGGAATCGCCGGAATATTCGCGGATCGTCCAAGAAGCAAGCCGGCCCGAGCCACCGGGATCCATAGGGCGTCTCCCGGGTCTCAAGTTTGGACGCGCGCGGCCGTTTTCTCGGCCATGGCCTTCGTCCGGCGCCTCGCCTTCGTGCTCTCCCTCACCGCTTTGACCCTGGCCTGCAAGCCGAGCCAGGAGGTCAGCGCCGAGCCGGGCAAGAAGACGACCAAGAAGCCGGGCGCAAAGCCTGAAAAGTCGCCGCAGAAGGCCGAGGGCAAGGGGCACCACGACGCGGAGCCCACGAGCCCGGGAAAATTCGTCGTGCCGTTCGCCTGGGAGGCCGGCAAGGACGAGCCGCTCGCGCGGACGCGCTCGTTCCTCCGGGACGTGCTGACAGACAACGAAGGCTATATGGAGCACGGCGACAAGTTCTTCGCCGAGTTCGCTGACAAGCAGACGCCGCGCGCGACGGTCGTCACGTGCGCGGATTCGCGAGTGCACTCTCAGGCCTGGGACGTCACGCCGGAGAACGACGACTTTACGATCCGCAACATTGGCAACCAAGTCGAAAACGGGGAAGGCTCGGTCGAGTACGGAGTGGAGCACCTGCACACGCCGCTTCTGCTCGTGATTGGCCACACCGGCTGCGGCGCCGTGAAGGCTGCCATGGGCGACATCAGCAAGCTCAGCGTGCCAATCCAGAAGGAACTAGAGCATCTAACCGTGCCCAAACCGGCGCCTGGCAAGGCGCCGGAAGTCGCCTGGGCGGACGGCGTGATAGCCAACGTGAACAACCAGGTCGACGTGTCACTGAAGCTGTTCGGTAAGCAGATCCAGTCGGGGCAGCTCACCGTGGTGGGCGCCGTCTACGACTTCCGCAACGACCTCCGACAGGGCGCCGGCAAGCTCGTGATAGTCAACGTCAACGGCAACTCCGAGCCGGAGCGAATGACCGCCTTCGTCAACGCCGTAAGCAACAGCAAAGACGACAAGGGCGGCCACGAGGGCAAGGACAAGAAGCGAAAGGAAGCCAAGCTTGATGACGCTGCCGCGGCCGAGGAGATCGCCGAACAACTGGCCAAGCTGCGGGCACCAGGCGGCCGCGTTGAGCCGTCAGTGGCAAAATCCCAGCCGAGCCACGACGCCAGCCACTAGTCCGCCCGCTTGCGCCACCCATACTCAGTAAGGCAGCTGCAGGCGTGTGCCGGTCAGGCTCAGGATCGCCGAGAGTGGCGCCTGGCCGAGTAGCTCGACACTGCGCGGATCCGGCTGGCTCCCTCCCGCAAAGATCTGAAAGCGACCCGGCTCCAGCACGCGCCCGCCCGCCTCGTCGATCAACGACAACGCCCTAGCGGAAAGCCGAAAACTCAGCTGCTTGGTCGCGCCAGCGGCCAGCTCGATCCGCTGAAAGCCGCGCAACTCGTGGCAAGGGACGCTCACGGAGCTCTCGAGGTCGCGCACGTAGAGCTGCACGACCTCATCGCTCGAGACGCCGCCTACGTTCTTCACCTGTACCGTCACGCCCACAGAAAGCTCGGCGGAGCAGGCGAGTTCGTCTCGCTCGAGCGTAAGCCCGGAGAACTCGAAGCGGGTGAAGGAGAGGCCGTAGCCGAATGGGTAGAGCGGGGATCGCTCCAGGTAGCGATACGTGCGGCCACGCATGGCATAGTCAACGAACTCCGGCACGTCCGCCAATGACCTGGGGAAGGTGATGGGCAGACGCCCGGCTGGGCTCACAGCGCCGAACAACACGTCGGCTATCGCCTGGCCACCCTCCTGCCCCGGGTACCAGGCTTGAAGGATAGCGCCGAGTTGCACTTCGACCCCACCCAACTCAAGGGCGCTGCCGGACAAAAGCACGAGCACCACGGGCTTGCCCACAGCAACAACCGCTTCCAGGAGCTGCTGTTGCAGGCCGGTCAGGGCTAGATCCGGCTTGTCGCCGGCGGTTTCCGAGTTTCCGGCGTCGCCCTGTTCACCCTCGACCTCCGCGCTGAGTCCGAGCACGAGCACGCTCAGCTCGGCGCGCTTCGCCAGAATCACCGCTTCGGTCAAGTTGCCGCTGGGCGCGCAGCTGGCAAGCTCTGTGCCCTGGAGCTTGCAGCCCTCGGCGTAGTAAAGCTTGGTGGTGGGCGCGAGTTGACGGCGAATTCCGGCAAGCGGCGTCACCGTCTCGGAAGGGGTCCCCGAGTAGTTGCCCCACAGAACCTGCGGCGCGTTCGCGTTGGGCCCGATCACCGCGATCGACTTCAAGTCACGGCTGAGCGGCAAGATGCCTGTGTTCTTGAGCAGCACCAGGCTCTTCTGGGCGACCGTGCGCGAAAGCTGCCGATGCCCTGCGCAATCGTTCACATCGAAAGGAATTTGCGCGAACGGCACGCATTCTGGCGGATCGAACATGCCGAGCCTTAGGCGCGCCTTGAACAACCGAGTCACGCAAACATCCAGGTCAGACTCGCTCAGCAGCCCCTGTTCGAGCGCCGCCGGGAGATGCTCATAGCTGCAACCGCAATTCAGGTCACAGCCCGCCTTCACGGCCAGCGCGGACGACTCCTCGAAGCTGCGAGTCACGCCGTGGTGCTGGTGAAAGTCGCGAACTGCCCAGCAATCCGAAACGACGTAGCCTTCGAATCCCCAATCTTGACGCAGGACCTTCGCAAGCAACGTGAAGCTGCCGCAGCAAGGCTCGCCGTTGGTGCGGTTGTAAGCGGGCATCACGCTCGCGACGCGGGCTTCGCTTACCAGCGCGAAGAATGCCGGCAAGTAGGTCTCGTAGAGGTCCTTCTGGCTCACCCGCGCGTCGAAGCCATGCCGCAGGCCTTCGGGTCCGCTGTGCACTGCGAAGTGCTTGGCGGTGGCGACAAGCTTAAGATAGCGAGGGTCGTCCCCCTGAAGGCCCTTGACGAATTCTACGCCGAGCGTCGCGGTGAGAAACGGACACTCCCCGTAGGTTTCGTGGCCTCGTCCCCAGCGCTGATCTCGAAAGATGTTGATGTTGGGTGTCCAGTACGTGAGCCCCTTGTAGTAGCCGTGGTCGCCCTCGGCCGCATAGGCGTGGTGCTTGGCGCGAGCTTCGTCAGAAATCGCCCGAGCCACCGCACCCATCAACGCCACGTCGAAAGCCGCTGCCATCCCGATGGCCTGAGGAAACACCGTGGCGGTGCCGGCCCGCGCCACGCCGTGCAAACACTCGTTCCACCAGTTGTAGGCTGAAATTCCGAGCCGCGGAATCGCCGGTGACTCGTGCAGCATCTGCGCGGCCTTCTCCTCCGGCGTCAGTCGCCCCAAAAGATCCCGCGCGCGCTCCTCGGTCGAAAGGTCGGGGTCCCGAAACGGAAACATTGTCGCCTCCTGCTAGCCCGAAGGCGCGCTCAAACCGTGGTCATCAGGGTCGTCAGGATGTAATTGGCCACCAGGATGGCGACGGCGCTCTGGACGACCGCACGCGTGGTGGCTTCGCCGACGCCCTTCGCGCCGCCCGCAGCATTGAACCCTTGATTGCAGGAGATAGCCGCAATCAGAAAGCCGAACGTAGCCGACTTCACGAGACCCATGAAGAAGTCCGAGGGCACCGCCCCCTTCTCGAGGTTGGCCAGGAAGACGCCGGGATCAACGCTGAGCCAGTGCACGGCGACCACCCATGCGCCGGCCATGCCAACGCACGTATACAGGATGCACAGCAGCGGCACCATCAGCACCGCTGAAAGCAGCCGGGGTGAAAGCAGATATTGCACCGGACTGACCGCCATCGTCACGAGCGCGTCTATCTGCTCGGTGACCCGCATGTTGCCGAGTTCGGCGGCGATCGCGCTGCCAGCGCGCGCTGTCACCATCAACGACGCGAAGACCGGGCTAATTTCGCGCGCCAGCGAGACGGCCACGACGGCGCCAACTACGCCCTCGGCGTTGTATTGCCGCAGGCTGTAGGTCATCTGCAACGCCAGCACCATGCCGCTGAACACCCCCGTCAGCGACACGATGAAGATCGACTGCACGCCAATGAACTCAAGCGCGGCGATCAGCTGCCCGAAGCGATAGGGCGGGCGAAATATCCAGAGCACCGCCTGCCCGGTAAGGATGAGCAGGCGACCAATGCCGTCGAGCGCGTCGAGCACGGGCGCGAACACTGCAGCGAACGCCGAGCGCGCGGCGCCAGCCCCTTGGGGGGGCGGCTCGTCCTGGGTGAGGGGCGTGTTCGCCAAAGCGCGTCAGCCTACTCGATTCGGGACAGAGCCTCGAGTAAGACGCGCGAGCGCTCTCCGCTGGCCGAAATGAGCGCGCGCCGCGGCTCCCGCTCAAGCTGAAGCCGCAGCGCGTCTCCACCGAGCGACCGCTCGAAGGCGCCCCCCCACTCGACCACCAAGAGCGCGCCGTCGTCCCGCTCGGGCAGCAACCCCAGTTCATGGACCCCGCGCTGATCGTCCGCTAGCCGATACAAGTCAGCGTGGACGAGTCGTGGCTCGGTCGCGTACTGACACACGAGCGCGAAGGTCGGGCTGGTCACGCGCGCGCTGCGGCCGAGACCAAGCGCCCGTGCCAGAGCGCGCACGAAGAAGGTCTTGCCCGCGCCGAGTGGACCATCGAGCAGGAGCAGATCGCCAGGAGCCAGGAGTGGAGCGAGCTTGGCGGCGAGCCTCGACGTCGCCTGCTTCGTGGGTAAATCCCGAATCACGCTCACCGTTGCTCCTTGATGTTCAGCTGCCTCGCCAAGCGCCTCTTGCCGCTGAACCCCGTGGCTTCGGTGGATTGAAGCATGACCTTAACCCGCGAAAGCAAGCCTGCGACTTGGCTGGCGCGTTCCGGCGCCGTGCTGCGCGAGCCCGCAAGAGCCAGCTGCGCTGCGGCTGCGCTGAGCAGTACGCCCGCGTCGTGGCCCAGCATTTCGTAAAAGTCCGGCGCAACGTCGGCGCCGGTCGCTAGGCGTGGAAAATCGCCGGCGCCAAGCGCGATGCCGCCACCGAGGAAAGGCAAGACCTCCGCCCCTTCGAGACTCAGAGCCAAGACCGGCTGGTAGTTGAGCGCCCGTAGCTCGCTCACTAGGTCCATGACGCAGCTGCGAGGGGCCAAGACAGCCAAAGCGCGCACACCCTCGGCTTTCCAAGCCCTGACTGGAAATCGACCTGCACCGGCGCTTGCGGGCACGGCGCGGCAGTCGACGCCGCCGCTACCGACGCGAGCCCACTTGGTCACAGACCGGCGAGCCAACTCTTTCTGAATAGCGTCCCACTGGTCGACGTCGCTCATCCCGAGCACGAACGAAAGCTCGGAAAGGACCAGATCGGGCGTATCCCGAATCAGCAGTACAGCTGCCTGGCCCGACACGGCCCAGGTGGCGGCTTGCTCCGCAGCGGTGTCGGAGAGGCCTGCAACCAGCGCCATCGCGCCGGCCTCCGAAAGTTCGCTCAACGTCGCCCCGACTTCATGCGCGCTCGCCAGCCTGACCACCACGGGAATGCTATTGCGCCCGGGCTGCGAAGCCGCAAGCGCGGCCGAAAGCCCGCGTGCGACGCTGGCGGACCGGCGTTCGGCGTCAGGCTCGCCCACCTCGAGAGCGAGCCCGATGAAGCTGCTTTGGCTGTAGGCAGAAGCCGAGGCTCTCCCCGCGAGCAGCATCAACTGGGCGGAGGCTTCATGACGACGCCCCAGGCCAGGATGCAGATCCAGCAGACGCCGGGCCAGTTTCGCGTCCTTGCTGTCGACCGCGATGCGAATCAAGCGTTCGCGCAGCACGCGACGGAGCCAGACCTCGGGCGGCGAGAGCGCGCTGCGCCGCACCTTGGCATCAAGCTCAGTCATGCTCGACTCGAGCACGGCGTCGGGCAGGCTCTTCACGGCAGAAGTCGCGCGTTCGCGAGCGCGATCACCCAGCTCCGCCGGCGCGGCCGCCAGATAGCTCGAAAGCGCCGAAACTGCCTGCGCAAAGCGCCGACTCGCGAGCGCGGCCTGCAGTCGCAGCTCGGCGTGAACGAGCCTCTCTTCAGCGTCCACCAGCTTGCCAGCCAGCAGGTCGAGCTTGGCGAGGGCAGCCTCCGGCGCCTGCCGGGCGATGAGCAGGCGAGCCTCAACCACCTCCGCGAAGTCCCGAACGCCTGGCGAGCTTGAGCTCCGCGCGTCGCTGAGCAAGCGCTTGGCCTCGGTTTGCCTGCCTTCCAGGATCAAGGCCCAGGCCAAGAGCAGTCGGACATTGGCTCCGCGGGGGTCCTTCGGGTACCGGCTCAGGAAGCGCTCGAGCAGGGGCCGGAGCGACCGCCGGCCGGCGTCATCCGCGTCGAACCAGCGCCGCTGAATGCTGCGAAAAGCCGCCTGCGCAGCCCGCGTTTCGCTGAGCGAAAGGCCAGAAGCGCCCGCGTCACCCGCCCCACAGGCGCTCGTGCAATACAGGCCCAGAAGGACCGGAGCGAGCCGTATCATGGCGGGAACGCGAACCATGCAGGTGACCGACGAGACCCAAGCCTCGACCACAGAACCCGTGACACGACCGCGTCCCGCCGTCGAGCGTTGGCTTGCGCTCTCCGGCGCTCTGCCGCTGCCGGTGTTCCTGGCCTTGCACCTAGGCCGCGAAGCGGTCCTGGCGGGAGCTTCCGACGTGGCGGAGCTGGTACGGCCGGCGCCCAGCGTGCTCAGCACCATCACCATGGTGTGCCTCGTCTGGCTGCCGCTACTGCTGCACGCCGCCCTGGGCTTGTGGTTCCTCGTGACCGGTCGCAAGCTGACCTTGCTGACCTTCGACCCGCCGGCGTTCCTGCGCGACTTGTCGCGTCTGGCTAGCGTGCCAGCGCTCGGTTTCGTGCTCTACCACGCGCAGGAGTACGCGGTGCCGGCCTGGTTCGGACAGGTAGATCCTAGGGATGCCGGCTTTCGGCTCGTCGCCGCGCTTTCCAGCACCCGCTCGGGCTTTCCGGTGCTGGCTGGCGGCTACTTGCTGGGCCTCCTGGCGACCTTGGTGCACGCGGGTATCGGCGTGCACCGAGCGCTTCTGGCCGAGGGCGTGCTGCACACGAGCGCTCGCCGCCACGGCTCCGCCCGTTTCTGCGCCGCGGCCGCGCTTGTACTGTTTTCGATCGGCGCCAGCGCCGTCATTCGCGCCGCTGGCGGCTCGCTACTGAAGTAGTGCTAGGAAGCCTGCGACATGCCCAAGTGCTACTTCCTGGCGTTGTGCGGCGGGTCCAGCCTGGACCAGCACTCGAACAATGTGACGCTCTTCAACCTGGTTGAGCAGGTGAATCTGCCGGATGGGGCGCAGCCCCCACCGGGCGCCTTCCTGCCACTTGAAGTTCACGCCTACTTCGTGTGCGACCCGAGCGAACTGCAACGCAGCTTCGACGTGCGCTTCGCGTTGGTCGCGCCAACCGGGCTTGAACTCCTGACCGACACCACCCAGCATCGCTCTTCGACCCCACGCTACCGGACGCGTTCGCTTGGGTTGCCGGCGCCGATCTTCCCCGGGACCTACCAGCTCTGCGTCGACGTCAAACAGCCTGGCACCGAAACCTACACGCGCGACGCCTTGCACTGGCCGCTCACCGTCGCCCACGTCGAAGCGCGACCCAGCGTCGTGCACTGAAGGCGGGCTGGCCTTCGAAGCCGAGCGCCCGCTCACCCTAGTTACACGGGCATCCGGACAGGATCGCGCATGAATAGGCCTCAAGCAGTGTGCTCATCGGTTTGCCCTGCAGACCGCCGCTCTTATCAATGACCTGCTTGCAGGTCTGCTTGCTGTAGCAGTCGAACGCATCGCACCCTGCGTTCTCCATGCACTGGAAGATTGAGAGGCAACGAAAGTCGGTAAAGCACATGGCGAGTTGTCCGCCACATTGTTGAGAGAGGCAGCTCTGGCAATCGCGGCGCCGACACTGCCCACAACCGAACTGCTCCACTTCGCTGACGCACGTATCGTCCCATTGCGTGGCGCAGCAGTAGGGATCCTGGGCGCACACACACTGGGCGACGTCGGGCCGCTCGCAAGACGGCGTTGCCCGCGCCTGGCAGCAAGCGCCGCTTCCGGCGCCCGCGTAGCCGCCCGACGCGTAACCGCCGAAACCCGTACCGGCGTAACCGCCGAAGCCTGCGTAGCCGCCGAAGCCCGTGCCGGCGTAACCGCCGAAGGAGGGCCGGCCGCCAGCCGGAACTCCCCCAAACGAAGCCCCGCCCGTCGAGAATCCGCCGACCGGGGCGCCGCCTCGGCCCGAGCCGCCCTTGCCGGGACGGCCCCCGGTCGCGACCGATCCGCCATTGGCCCGCCCACCGCTCGAGTCACCGCTGCGGCCCGCGTCAGGCCCCAACCCATCGTCAGAGAAAGAGGTGTCGGTACGACCACCACAGCCGGCCACGACCAGCGCAGCGATGGCGAGCAGGAGAACGACGCGGCCCCAAGCCTTGGTCCATCTGGAAGTCATTGTCGACGCGGCCCTATCCTGAGCCCTAGCCTACGCGATCAGGCAGGGACGTGCCCGCTAACCCGCCGTCTTCGCCGTCTTCGCCGCCATTTCGTGGCAGGGTACGCGCCAAGCCGACATGGACAGCGTAGAAATTCGTGGGCTCTCCTGCCGCTGCATCATCGGGATCCGAGCCCGTGAGCGCCGAGTCGAGCAGCGGGTATGCCTCGATCTGAAGCTGGGGCTGGACCTGGAACGCGCCGGCAAGAGCGGGCGTATCGCCCACACGGTCGACTACGCGCGCGTTTCGGGCGAGCTCATCGCACTGCTCAAATTCCGGCGCTATACATTGCTCGAGGTCGCCGCGGAGGAGTGCGCCGGCTGGCTGTTTGCCGCCTACCCCGCCATCCTGGAAATTGAGCTCGGGATCGCTAAGCCCCAGGCGCTGGCTGGCCAGGCGGATTCGGGCGGCGTGCGGATCTTGCGGTCTAGGCCCGCGCAGGCAGCCCGCGAAGCGACTCCGTTCGGTTTTCAAGTCACGCAGCTCGAGACCGCTGAGGCCAACATCGCGATCTTGGGCGTGTCCGCGGGTGCAACCTTGAGTCTGGGCGACCTCCGGGCGGGGCGTGCGCTCATCATGCCACTCTCGACCCAATTGGAGGGACGTCGCCCGCTGCCCACGCTTGAGCCGACGCTACTGGGCCGCGAGGGCTGTGCAAACCGCACCCCTGTGATGGCTCCGGTCGTGGTTTGCGCGCATCGCGGCCCCTATGCATGACTGGACTTGAGGCCCATGACCGGGGGGTAATTCACTGCACCAAGCTCACGCCGTAACCGCTCGGGATAAGAGAACATTCTGGGTTGGCTGTCGAAATGTGGGGAAAGGCAGGACAAATTTCATTGGCGGAGCGGCCGACCATTTGAGATAAGGGCGCGTCGCGAAGGGGGATCGGCCTCCACCGATCCAAACACTCGAGCAAGGGAGCCGCCTATGGGATCCGTCCGCCACGCTGTAGCAACCCAGACGCCCATCGGATCGCAGGGTTCGTCGCCCCGCTCGTCGGAAGGCACTGACCCGCCGGCCCCGGCTTCCGACCGAACCAGGGTGTCAGAGCGCCGCGTACCCTCCGAACGCGAGTCGCTTTCGACCTTGCCGGGACTCGAAGAGGACGACGAGTTCGAGGCTCACGATACGATTCCAGCTCCGCCGTGGCTCGATGACGAGCTGCTGCCTCCGCTCCCCTCGCATTGAGCTCGGAGCGAGCACCGCCGCGGCCCGAGCTAGGGAACTAGGGATTGTTACTTCGAGCCCCGCACACTAGCTTTCGCGGCCTCTCATGGAGGTCTCGATCTTGAAGCGTGTGTCCAAGGCTTCGCGCCGTATTCTGCTGTTGCTCTGCCCGCTTCTGCTCATCCTGTCGTCAACGGGTTCGGCGTTGGCCGCTGGTCGCGTCGAGTGGAAGACCAAGGCGCTCAAGGAGCGCGAAGATAAGTCGTGGCGCGTGGAGGTGGCGATATTCATGCCAAAGGCGCCGGACGTCGCCCACGTGCCGATGAAGTTCGAGTTCCAGCCGATCGCCTACTACGCGCGGGACATGACGGACGGCGACAAACTAGTGGAGCATGTCGTCCCGCTGAACGACCGCCAATCCCTGATCGAGAGCGTGGAGGTCGGCTTCCTGGACAGCGGCTCGGGGAAGATCGAGCCGCGCACGCGTTTCAGCTTCAAGGTCACGCGCGCTCACGGCTACGAAGCCGGTGAGTACAAGGTGACCATCCGCGACACCCGCAACGGGCAGATCGTCGGCGCCCCCCAGACGCTGAAGTTCGATGGCGAGAACGAGACCATCGATCGACGCGCCATGGTCTTCGCTTCCAAGGAGAAGAAGAAGAAGGAAGAGAAGACGGAAGAAAAGCCGCCCGACGGCGCCGAAGCCTCTGACTCCGCCACCGCGGCCGACGCTGACGTCCCCGCGAACGAGAAGCCACCGGCCGACGACGCAGACGACGCGGAGGGTCCGGCCGCGGAGGGTCCGCCCGCCATCGAGCAGAAGCCTGGCGGCTGCGGCTGCCGCGCGGCCGGGGAACCGCGAGATTCAGCGGGGGGCGGATTGGCTCTGCTGCTCGGCCTGGGCGCGCTGCTTCGACGCCGCAGGACGAACAGCTGAGGGACCGCCCAGTCACCTCATTGGCTAATCTGCGCGACGTGACGAATCAGCCGCGCGATGCCCTCGCAAATGCTCGACGGCTCGGTCAACAGACTGACGACGACGAACGGCTCGGTCTCGAAGTCGTAGAACCAACCAGGTTGCACCAACACCGACTGTTGGGTGAGCAGACCGAGTACCAGCTCTTCCTCGGTCTGCAGCCTGGGCAGACGGAGCACGGCGCTCCAGCCCCCTTCTGCCCGTAGCAAACTGAGCGGTGCCGTCTGGATGGCCTGCTCGAGCCACCGCAGATTCTCACGGCAACGACCGGCGATCGCCGCCGTGCCCTCGGACCGTTGCGCCAAGATGGCTGGCAGCGCGGCCTGCACGGGTCCGCCGACAGAAAGGAACGTGTCGGCGATGAGCTCGAGCCGTTCACGCGCCTCGCGGCGCTGGGCGACAGGGCCGCCCATCAAGGTCCAGGCGAGCTTGAGCTGAGGCAGCCCAGCCAACTTGCTGAGGCCGCCAAGCGCAAAGACCAGCGCGTCGCCGGCTCCCAGCGCGCTCGCGAACGGCGGGCTGGCTGACTGCAGTGGATACTCGGCGAAGACCTCGTCGCTGATGATGGGCAGCCCGAGGCTGTGGAGAGCCCGCAGCTCGTCGGGCTTGAGGTACTGGCCAGTCGGATTGTTCGGTGACACCGCGATCACGGCGCGCACGTCAGGCAGCACGGCACGTCGCAATGATTCCTGGTCGATGTGCCACGCCCCATCGTAAGCCAATCGGTAGGGAACGGCGCGCACACCCTCCAGCTCAGCGAGATGTTCGAAGAGCGGATAGCTCGGGGCCGGCACGAGCACGGCGTCACCCGGATCGCAGAGCAACTTGAACAGGTACGAGTAGGCCTCGCTGGTGCTGGCGGTAAGCAGCACGTCCTCAGGCGACAGCCCGCGAGCGGCCCCAACGTGCTCGATTACGGCTCGCCGCGCGCCAAGCTCGCCCAAGGCCTCCGGCCGATACGCAGAAGCGCGGGCGCTCTCGTGCTGCAAAACCCGCAGCAGGGCCTCCGGGTAGGCAAGGCCAACACGCGTCGGATTACTCCCCGTCAAGTCGAAACGGGGCGGGAGGGCCGCGGCAGCCAGCTGCAACGCGATGCGATTCGGTTCACGGCTGTGAGCGGAGCGAGAGGAGAACACGGCCGCGAGTATATGGTGATACGCTCGGCGCCGGAGACACCGCATGACGTCGCTCGACAAGGAATGGCCCAACTTCGACGGGGTACCGGAGGATGACGCGCTGATCTCGGGGCGACCGGTCGGGCAACGCCTGGCTCGCTACGTGTGGTGGGACGGCGAGGTACGCGAGGCCGACTCCCTCAACGTTCACTACTATGCGAACGCGCTTCACTACGGCACCGCCGTATTCGAGGGTATTCGTTGCTATCCGACCGACCGCGGCGGAGCGCTCGTACGCCTGAATGATCACGTGGAGCGCTTGATTTCGTCGGCGCGCTTGTATGGCATGAAGCTCCCTTTCGGACCTGAGGAGCTGGCGCGCGGAGCGCTCGAGGTGACCCGCCGCAACGGCATGCAGAACGGCTACCTGCGCCCGTTAGCCTATTTCGGCGCCGGGCCTATCGACCTGCGGCCCAAGAAGGAGTGTCCGGTCCGAGTCTTCATCGCCGTACGAGAGCTAGGAACCTTCCTGGGCGAAGACGCGCTGCGGAACGGCATTCGCGTGACCATCTCGAGCTGGCGCAAGTTCCACCACACCATGCTGCCAACCATGGCCAAGGCAAGCGGGCACTATGCCAATAGCGTGTTGGCAGCGCATGAGGCGATGGACCGCGGCTACGACGACGCGATCCTGCTGAACCAGGACGGGACGGTCGCCAGCGCGACGGGTCAGAACGTGTTCTTCGTCAAGAACGGCACGCTGTACACGAACGACGTGAGCTCCTCGATCGTCCCGGGTATCACGCGCGACTGCATCCTGGCTATCGCGACGGAAAGGCAGGTCCCGATCCGGATCCGCGCCTTTACCCGGGAAGATCTGCTGCGAGCCGACGAGATCTTCATGACTGGCACAGCCGCCGAGGTGACCCCGGTCCGCGAACTGGACGGCGCCGAGTTCGTCACCGGCAAGAACACCTTGGGGGCGCTATTTCGACGTGCCTACCTGCGTGCAGTGACCGGAAAAGACGAAAACCGCCTCGACTGGCTCAGCTTCCTCAAGTAGCCGGCCCGCAGCTTCAGCTAGCGGAGCGCGACGCCTGAAGCGGGCGTGGCGCGCGTAGCCTCAACCAGCTCTGCTCGGTAGATGAGCTTGCCATCGTGGCTGGTCATTTCACCAGACACATCGCGATCCGGGAAGCGCGCGGCGTGAGCCACCGAGAGCTTGGCCTCAGCCTCCCCGACCCAAACCTTGTACGTCTTGGTTTCGCAGTCGAGCTCATCGGTACCGACGAGACACGTAGCGTTCTCCGCCGCAACTAGGCCATCGTTGACGTCGGCGGCGCAGATGGTGCGCGCCATGAGCGCCTCGTAGTCGCCGAGCTTGGCGGGCGTTTCACGCTTTCCTTCCAGACGGGCTACGGAAAGCGGCTCCCCCGTGGCGATATCGAAGCGAACGCGCAGGCGTTCGACCTGCGCGGCCTCCGCCAATGCGAAATCAACGACCCATGCGCTGGCTTCCTTGGCGACGACCTCTTCAGTGAGCGTGAGCGGCACAGGCGCGAAGCTGCCCGAAAAGCGATAGACGAACAACTCGCCCACCTGCCGAAGCGGCGTGGCCACGCCGGCCTTGGCGCTGCGAGCTGGACTCTTGACCCGGCCCGACTTGGCAGTCGCGGCGGCCGCCGTTTCGGGCTCGCGCTGCTCGAACAGGCCGCAACCTGCCAGCAGGGGGCCGAGGCACAGGTAGACGGCGCAGCTAGCGATTGAGGCTTTCTTCGGGGTCATGCTCAACTCCATTTCCACACACACCGGCGCACGGCCAACTTTCCGACCCGAGTCGGAAGCCAGAAGGCCCGGCCCCCGCCCAGACCACCTCGGGAACGCCAAACCGGCTATGCTACGGGCAATGTCGTCGCCTCCAGATCTGGATGTGAATGAGCGCGCAGCGCTGTTCGACGCCATCCGAGCCGCCGCCGAGGGGGCTGGCATCGGACTGGCCATCACGGATCTCTCAGGCGGCGCGCCCAGAAACCTGTTCGTCAACGCACGCTTGAGCGAGATCCTCGGCTACGATCCGCAAGAGCTGCTGAGCCGTGAGGTCTGGTCCATGATTGCGCCAGACGAGCTACCGCGTCTGCAGGAGATCGCCCGGCGACAAGCAGCCGGCGAGGTCGCCCCGACGACGACCGATACGGTGGTCCTACACAGCTCCGGGACCCGCGTTCCGGTCGAGCTGGCCCACGGCCGTGCCATCCTCGAAGGTCGCCCCGTCACGGCCACCTTCCTGACGGACATTACGGCGCGTCTCGCGGTAACGCAGGCCCTGCGCGAGTCGGAGAAGCGCTTTCGCGACTTGGTCGATGGCGCGCCCGACGGCGTCGTCATCTTACGCGGACCCATGCTCATTTTCGTGAATCCTCGCGCCGCGCAGCTGCTGGGGCTGCCCGACGCGGCCGCGGCCAACGGCCGAATGATCACGGACTTCCTGCATCCGGAGGATCGCGAGCGAGCAGCCACGCGGATCCGTCACTTGCTCGAAAAGGGCGGGCTCGACGAACGCGCCGAGTACCGCTCGATCGACCCGCAGGGCGAGCTGCACACGGTCGAGATCTCGTCGATCCCGATTCAGTACCAGGGCGCGCCCGCCGTGCTGGCTTTCGCCCGCGACGTCACCGATCGAAAGCGCATGCAATCCAAGCTACTGGACGCCGACAGGCTGGCAGCGCTCGGCGTGCTTTCGGCCGGCGTGGCCCACGAGATCAACAATCCTCTGGCGTATGTGCTGCTCAACCTAGAGTACCTCAAGCGTGAGTTGCCCAAGGTTGCCGCAGATCCCAGCCGCGTCGACGCCTTGATCGTACGAGTGCAGGACGCCTGCCACGGGGCCGAGCGTGTAGCCTCCATTGTCCGAGATCTACGAACGTTCGCGCGCGGTGAAGAGACGGCGCGCCAGCCCATCAGCGTCGAAGCGGCCATTGAGTCAGCCATCAATGTCGCTCAGGAGGAGCTGCGCTCGCGCGCCCGCATCGAGCGTCGCTACCAGACCGTACCGGCGGTGGACGGCAACGTCGGTCGCTTGGAACAGGTCTTCATGAATCTACTCATCAACGCCGCGCAAGCCTTCGAGGAGGGCACGACCAGCGACGCTAACCTGATCCGCGTCACACTGCGCAGCGACGCCGAGTCTGTCATCGTCGAGGTGTCGGACAACGGGCCCGGCATTTCGCCCGAGCTCGTCGGTCGCATCTTCGACCCATTCTTCACCACGAAACCCGTTGGGGTCGGGACGGGGCTCGGCTTGCCGATTTGCCGCGGTATCGTCCAAACCCACGGCGGCGAAATCACCGTGACCTCCAGGCCCTCCGGAGGCACCACGTTCACGGTCACGCTGCCCGCGTCCACCATGTCGCCCATCCTCCCGGCCACGCCGACGCAAGCCGTGCCCGGCAACGACAAGCGCCACCGCGGACGCGTGCTCGTCGTGGATGATGAAGCGGCGGTCGCGCGTACGCTGAAAATGTTGCTCCAAAACGAGCACGATTTGGAGGTGGCCGAGAGCGGGGCCGAAGCCCTTCAGCTGCTGGAGCTGCCCGCCACGCTGGCCTACGACGCTGTCCTGTGCGATCTGATGATGCCCGGCATGACGGGCATGGAGCTATTCGAAGTCCTTCAGCGGGAGCGCCCCCAGCTTGCTGCTCGGGTCGTCTTCATGACGGGCGGGGTGTCGATGTTACGAGTCGCTGAGTTCCTCGAGGGTGTTCCGAACGCCAAGTTCGAGAAGCCCTTCGACATCGCCGAGCTCCGCCGCACGCTCCACGAACTCGTAGCCAGCGCCCGTGGGGACTCTGCCCGTCTGCCCGGCGTGAGCAGCTAACGAGCGGGTCAGCCCTCGACTCCCGTACCGGGCTCGAGCGCCTCCAGATCTTCGACCATGACGGGGCGATCGAGGTGGAGCCGTTTCATCGTCGCGTTGACGAGCTCCGGGAAGTAGCCGGCTAGCGCCGTAGCGCCCGCGGACGCTCCAATGGCCGTAGCCCAGCCGAAAGGACCGAGCGGCCTGCAGCCAAAAAGGTGGGAAACCCCCGGGGTTTGAACGATGGCAGCCAGTACGGCCGCGGACGCCACACTCGTAACGACGACGGGACGGCTCAGCTTGCCCGAGACCAGCGTTTGCCCCAGCTGAGTGCCCACCAGGGCGAGCAGACCGACCGTATTGGCGCGCTCTCGTCCGCCCACCCGCCCCACGAACCAGGCCGTACCGGCGCCGAGCGCGGTGACCAAGGCGCGCAGCGCGATGTCGCGGTTCAGGGCTTGGCCGAGCGACGCCTCGGGTCCCTCCTTGCGTAGCTGGTGGAGGGTTTGAAGCGAAGGCGGGCGCAGCGCGATGGCCATGGCCGGGGCCACGTCCGTGAGCAGGTTGACCAGCAGCAGTTGGCGCGGATTGAGCGGCGGGCGCCCGTCGAACAAGCCCGCGGCCAACGTGAAGCCAATTTCTCCGAGGTTTCCGCCCACCAGGATCGAGACGGCATCCCGAACTGAGGCCCACATCGCCCGACCCTCGACGATGGCGTGCACTAAGCACTCGATGCTCTCGTCGGTGAGCACGACATCCGCGGCCGCCCGCGCCGCCGCTGTGCTCTGCTTGCCCACCGCGATACCCACATTGGCTAGCCGAATCGCCGGCGCGTCGTTGGCACCGTCCCCCACCATCGCCACCACGCGCCCCGAGCGCTGGAGCGCACGCACGATGCGAACCTTCTGCGCGGGCGTCACGCGCGCGAAGACGCGCACCCGTCCCAGACACGCGTCCAACTCTTCGTCCGAGAACTGCGCGAGCGCGCTGCCAGACATGACGATGCCTCCGGGCGGGAGCAGTCCGACTTCGCGCGCCACCGACTCGGCCGTACTCGGATGGTCGCCAGTAAGCATGAAGGTGCCTACTCCGGCGGCTTGCAGATCCGCGACCGCCTGAGCAGAAGCCAACCTGACCGGATCACGAAAGGCGATGAAACCGCGCAAGCAGAGCCGGGAAAGATCGGTGAGGTCAAGGTCGCTCGCTGCCGTCGACTCGGCCACCGCCAGCACGCGCAGCCCCGAAGCCGCCAGTTCAGAGGCTCGCGCCAGCAGGGCCGTTCGCTCTGACTCTGCGACCGCCAGCACTTGTCCCGCGCTGCGCATGGACGTCACGCGCGCCAGCAAGCGCTCAGGCGCGCCCTTCACGCTGAGCAAAAGCCCCGCCCGTGTTTCGCCGAGCACAGCCTGGTAGCCGCGATCCGCTTCGAAGGGCAACTCGCGGAGCCGTAGCCAACCCCCAGCAGAATGCTCCGCGCTGATCCCATGCTTGGCGGCGGCCCGATACAGCGCGGCGTCGGTAGGATCCGCCCTGGTTCCGCCGACCCTCACCTCGGACGCCGCCCGCAAGGCCGCACCCAGTACGCCATACTCGAACTCGCCGAACGTTTCCGGCGACTCACGAGTGGCCTCGGAGATGCTGCCGAGCTCGATGCGCCCGACGGTGATGGTGCCGGTCTTGTCGAGGCAGAGCGCGTCGACACGACCCAGGGCCTCGATGCTGCGCACATTGCGCACCAGCACGCCACGCTCGGCCAAGCGAGACGCCGCTGCCAATTGCGCCGCCGTGGCAATCAGCGGCAAGCCCTCCGGTACCGCCGCCACCGCCAGGCTGACGCCGCTGCCTACGAGTTCATCGAGCTTGCGCCCACGCAGCAAGCCTGCCGCGATCAAGCTAACGCCCGCGCCCAGCGCGACTGGCCCCGTCATGTGGATGAGCGATCGCAAACGCCGCTCAACCCCGCCGCGGCTAGGATCACGCTTCACTGCGCCGGCTCCGCGACGCGCCTCCGTGTCGTCACCGGTCGCGACCACCACCGCGACCGCGCGGCCGGCTGCGATCGAAGTTCCGTCGTACAGCATTGAAGTTCTGTCCGCCACGTGAGACTCGAACGAGGCCAAGGCCGACTTCTTCACCGGCAAGGACTCTCCGGTCATGCTGGAAGCGTCGACCTCAAGGGCCTCCTCGCTCAAAATCCGGCAGTCTGCCGGCACCACGTCGCCAGCGTCCAAGAGCAGGATGTCACCGCGCACCAGCTCCTGTTCCGGCGTGTCGAGCACGGCCGCACCCCGCCGAACGCGGGCGTAGCGACGTTGACCGAGCGACAGCGAGCGGAGTCGCCGCTCGGTGCGAAAACGCTGCGTGCCGCCCACCAGCGCGTTCAGCACCACGACCCCGCCGATCATCCCCGCGTCGCCGAACGACCCCACCGCGGCCGAAAGCCCAGCGCCAGCGGCGAGCAGCGGCGCCAGCGGGTTGAAGAGTTCGTCCGTCACCGCCTCGAAAAACTCGGCGACCGGCGAACGCGTCTCGAGCAGATTCGGGCGACGTCGCCGCAATGCCTCGCGGCGCACCAGGCCTTGCTCCGAAGTGCGGAGCTTGACCAGCACGCTGCGAGCATCGAGCGCGTACCAAGGCGTTCGGTCACGCGGCGCAGGCAGAGCACGACGCGCGAGCGCGAACGAGCCGCGCACCCCGTTGGCCATCGAAACCACGGAAGCGGCGTTTACGACCGCGATGACCCGCCGTGCCGTGAGCGGTACCGCGCCCCCAGCAGAGACAAGCGCGCCCAGCGTGGCGGCGCCCAGGGCAATGTTCACGCCCTGCTTGGCGATCTGACGAGCGGCCACGGCCGCATGAATCAGGAAGCGAACATCCGACAAATCATCCCGGCAAATGACGTGCGCCCCCCACGGCGGAGGCTCACCCTCGCGCATCAAACCGATGGTCAGGTCGGCGGCGTCGACGTGAACCGAGCGGCTCGTCGCAACCAGGCACACCCCACGCCCCTCGCGCTGTAGCCGCCGAATCCCGCGGACCAGCTCGTCGCCCCCGCCAATCGTGTCGTCAGCAGGCAGACCAGCCAGCAACGCTTCGTCGCTGCCGGCCACGACCACGCGCATGCCAGCCTCATGCGCGGCCGTTATCAGTTCGTCGATCCCGGTCTGCGGGATCAGCTCGACCTCCGCCAAACAGACGAGCTTATCCTGCTGCAGTAGCCCTACGACCAAGCCGCCGCGACGCCCAAGACCCGAGGCGAGTTCGACCAACTCGTCCGGCACGGGGCAGTCTAGGACCCCGAGCGCCCCAAAAGTGAAGTCGCCCACGCTGCGACGTTCGGTCGGTCGCTCCACATCCAGCAACGCCGTGAGCGCCTTGCGCGCCTCAGCTTCGTCGCCACCCGAAACGACCAGGAGCTCCCTGATCTCGTAGCGATCGCGCGCCACGAGGTCGCCTTCAAGCACCAGGCAGTCGATGCGATCCAGCCGACGCAAGGCAGAAAGGTCCACGACCAAGGCCTGGCGCCGGGCCAGCGCGCGCGCCAGCTCAGCGCAGAAGACCTCGCGCCCGAGCCGGGCGGGCTGCGGGAGTCCAGCGAAAAGCGCGGCGATCGCGCGTTGCACGCTGCGCGTCGTCAGGAAGCTAACGGCGAAGCCGCCGAGCGAGACGATCCAGGCGCGATCCGCGTACTCTTCGATAGGGCCACGCGGCAAGGCCCTCGGGCGCGGCTCGGCCGGTGCCAGAGCGGCAGCGGGTGCCGGGACGGCGAACAGCTCCTGCTCGCGTTGCTCCCAGATCCGGCGGCGCGCCTGTGACTCCCCGAGTCGGGCGAATTTGTGAGAAAGCTCGACGAACACGCTACCCGGTCGCTGCGCTACGGCGTGCGCCATGGCCGCGGCCACGTCCAGCATCAGGTTGGCCCGCTGCGGCCCGAAACGATCGTCGAGCGGTTTACGCAGACGAGCCGTGGTTTGGGCGATGGAGAACAAGCTCCCGAGCGTGCCGCCGATTCGCGACGCCGGCAGCAGCGAGAACTTGAGCCCGAGCCCGGCTGCGGCACCGGCTGCGTCCACGCATAGCCCCAGCAGCAGCCGCTCCACGCTCTCGACGTCCCCGGGATGTTCCCAGATTTCGTCGCGAAAATGCGCATCTTCCACGCCGGCAGCTCGTTCGGCGTGCTCAACAATCGCGATCAGTTCGGACAGCGAGTAGGCGTCGTCGTCAAAGCCCACGACGATGCGTCGAAGCGGAATGTTGAGTTCGACAGCTTGCACGCGCAAGAGTTCGCGCATCGCTTCCTGCACGCGCTCGGCAAACACCGCCTGCTCCGACTGGCTCAGCTCGCGCAGCTCGATGTGAGCGCGCGTGCGGCCGATCCACGAGCGACGCGCTCGCGGAGCAAACAACTTTTTCAGCGTGTAGAAGCCGCCTGCCAGGCTCATCCCGGGCTCCTGGGAAGAGCGAAACGATCGGTCGCGCTCACCAGCTCGTGGACGATGCCGGCCTCGAAGCCCGAGTGCCCCGCAGCGGCTACTATGCGGAGATCGGCCTCCGGAAAGACCCGCGACAGGTCCCACGCGCTCTGCACGGGACACACGACGTCGTAGCGACCCTGGACGATCACGCAAGGCAGGTGGCGGATCTTGGCGACGTCGTCGAGCAGTTGATTCTCGTGCCGCAAGAAACCGGCATTCATGAAGTAGTGCGCCTCGATGCGAGCGAAGGCCAGGCTAAACTCCGTGCCCGCGGCGCTCGCCATGTACTCCGGATCTTGTAGCAGGTGACTGGTGCTGGCCTCCCAAACGCTCCAGGTGCGCGCCGCTTCCAGACGCGTGAGCGGGTCCTCGGAGGTCAGCCTCCGGTAGTAGGCCGCGATCAGGTCGCCTCGCTCGGCCTCCGGGATCAGCTCCCGGAAGGGCTCGAACGCTTCGGGGAACAGCGCGCTGGTGCCCCGCTGGTAGAACCACTCAAGCTCCCAGCGCCGAAGCAAGAAAATGCCCCGCAGCACGAGCTCGCTGACGCGGTCCGGGTGCAGCTCCGCGTACGCCAGGGCGAGCGAGCTGCCCCAGGAGCCGCCAAAAACCTGCCAACGCGAAATCCCCAGGTGTTCGCGCAACGCCTCAATGTCCGCGACCAAGTGCCAGGTGGTGTTGTCCTCGAGCGAGGCGTGCGGTCGACTGTTGCCGCAGCCCCGCTGATCGAACAGCACGATGCGATAGCGAGCCGGGTCGAAGAAGCGGCGCTGCTTGGGACTAGTGCCCCCACCGGGCCCACCGTGCAGGAACACGACCGGCTTGCCTTGGGGATCCCCGGACTCCTCGAAGTAGATCGAGTGGAGCGGTGAGACCTGCAGAAAGCCGGTTCGGTAGGGCTGGATATCGGAGTAAAAGCTCCGGAGCGTGCTTTGGACCATCGGGGCCCGGCAGATTATCATGGGAATTCGCGCTGGACGCTCGTGCGGTAGCCACGCGGCCGTGTTAACCAGCGGGCCAATTCCATGCAGGTTCTAGGGCAAGATAGCGGTTCGGGCGGCGGCCCGGACCTGACCCACATCGTCAAGCAGGCGAGAAGGGGATTCCGCAGCGACGTCGCGGCGCTGCTCGACGCGCTCGAACAAGGCGATCTGCTCATTCCACTGGCCGAGTCGGTGGCCGGTGCCACGACCGGTGAGCGCACCAAGATCGACGGCGAGCTCAGGCTGCTGCCGCACTTCTTGCCCACACCCGAGGGCGCCCAATTTGCGGCGCTGTTCACGCGCGCCGACCTGCTCGACGTGGTCAGCGCGCAGCTTGGCTGGAAGACGGCGGGCGGCGAGCTGGAATTCTGCTCCGTCCCGGGTGGGGTCGCGCTCGAGATGGCGAGCGGCACACTCGACGAACAGGTGCAGGGCGTCGTGATCGACGCGGGCTCGGACTCGGAGCTGGTGCTGTCTGCGGCCGAAGTCGTACGCTTGGTCGCGGGCCAGGCGATCCCGCTGGTCGGTTACGTGGCGGCCATTCCCGACGACCACGAGCGCACGCTCGTAGCCGAAGAGGGGACGCCGCCCTCGCCAGCTTTCCGAGCGGCCCTACAGGGTTGCCTCGGGGCGATGGACGAGCTCGAAAGCTACGAGCTTGTCCGCACCTACAACCCCGAGCGCGACTTGGAGCCTCACCCCACGCTCAAGCTTTGCACGAGCCCTGGCGTCATCGACCGTCAAGCGCTGGCCAAGCGGGTGTTCGACGCAATACGTCCCCATTTGCCGGCTCCCGGTTACATCGATATCGTGTTCGCGGAGGTCGACTAGTGGCGCCCAAGGCCGACGCCGAGCTTGGGCGACCCAACCTGCCGGAGCTCGGGCGAGACCGCCTTTCACGGCTTGAGCGGGGCATCATCGCGTTCGTGCGCGGCACCTTTCGACGCGGTCTCATCGACAGCGCGATCCGGGGACTGCAGCACACCATCGGCTCGACCTGGATCCATCACTGCACGAAGAACCTGCTCCACCTACACGGTATCGAGCGACTGCCCGTGCTTGAGCAACGTCAGAGCTACATCCTCGTCTCGAACCACCGCAGCTTCTTCGACCTGTACGTGATCTTCGGACAGCTGGTGCGACGCGGCCTGCGTCATCGCATCGTGTTTCCAGTGCGCTCAACCTTCTTCTACGACAACCCGCTCGGACTGCTCGTCAACGGAACGATGAGCTTCTTCGCCATGTACCCGCCGCTGTTTCGCGAGCGAAAGAAGCTGATCCTGAACCCCGCGGCGCTGGACGAGCTCGCTTGGCTGCTGCGACGAGGTGGCATGTTCGCCGGCATCCACCCCGAAGGCACGCGCAAGAAGGACGACGATTCCTACACGCTCCTGCCCGCTCAGCGCGGCGTCGGTCGCATCATTCAGGGCTCACGCGTGCCCGTCATCCCCGTCTTCATCAACGGCCTCATCAACAACATGCCGCGGCAACTCGAGAGCAACTTCGACGGCACCGGTCGCGAGATCATCGTCGTCTTCGGCTTGCCCATCGACTTCGGCACGTTGCTCGACGAGCCGCCTGGCGCACGCACCGAGCAGCGCATCGCCGACCGCACCCTCGAGGTCATCGTCGAGCTCGGTCAGGAAGAGAAGCGGCTCCGGGCGGCGCTGCCGGGCTCCGCGCGGCACGCCTAGGCGTCGCGAGGCGTAGGGCGTTCGAACCCGTCTTCGCCTGGCCGCGCAGGTTGACTGCCTCACCTTGTGATGCAAACTGAGGCACACGGTGAGGCACTCGAACCAGCTGACGTCACGCATGAAGACTCGCGTGCTTTGGCTGGTTGCGCTGCTCAACGGCGGCTGCGGCGAAACCGACGCCGTCCCGCGCGCAAACTCCGGTGGGCGTGGCCCCGGAGCGTCAGGCACTGGCGGGGGCTCCGCTGGGCAGGTGAGTTCCGGTGGAAACGCGGGCTCAGCTGGAGTGGGCCAGGGTGGAGCGACGGAGCCTGAAGCGAGCGCGGGCGCTGGTGGAGCCGAGCCGCAGGCTGGGGCCGCCGCTCTAACCTGGCGGCCTATCGCTCCGCTCGCGGGCGGGCCGCGTCAGGAGACAGGGGTCGCCGCCCTCGGCGGGAAAATGTACGTCGTCGGCGGACTGACGCCGACGGAGAGCGCCGTAGCTACCGTGGAAGTCTATGATCCCACCACGAATGAGTGGTCGCTGGCAGCGCCCCTGCCTAAGGTCATGCACCACGCCAACACCGCCGCGTTGAACGGCAAGCTCTATGTCGTCGGCGCGCTGGATGCGGGCTTCGGAGCGCTGGGAGACGTCTATGTCTACGATCCTTTGGAGGGCTGGTCGGCGAAGAGTCCGCTTCCCGTGGGCACGCAGCGCGGAGCTAGCTTGGTGGCGGTAGTAGGCTCGACGATCTACATCGCGGGCGGCCTTCGCGGTGGCTACGTTGCTGACTTCTCTGCCTATGATCCGGAGGCAGACACGCACACCCCTTTGCCGCCGCTGCCCATGGGGCGCGACCATTTGATGGGCGGCGCGATCGGCAACGTGATTTACGCCATTGGAGGCCGGAGCGGCGGATTCAGCGCGTTCTATGCCAAGGTCGATGCGTTCGATCTGACGGCGAACAGCTGGCTGTCGGTCGCAGACATGAAAATACCACGCGCTGGCGCTGCCGCAGCGGTGATGGGCGACCGCATTGTCATCGCTGGTGGCGAGGGTAGCACCGACCAGCCAATGGGCGTCTTTCGGCAGACGGAAGCGTTCGTTCCGGCAACCAACAGTTGGCTCACGCTGCCCGACATGACCACGCCGCGGCATGGCATGGGAGCGGCAGCGATTGATGGC
>JANNWK010001140.1:0-3446 GCA_031408355.1 Myxococcales bacterium | reverse complement strand
GATTCAGCCCGCTAGCTCAGCGCTTCTTCGGCTTCGGCTCCGGCTTGGCCACCCTGTCAGCGTTCACGCGCCTAGCAGGCTTGGCCGCTTTCACGGGCTTGGCCGCTTTCACAGGGTTTTCCGGGGCCGGCTCGTCTGGGGGATACAGCAAGAGCGCGCCGGCAAGCTCTGCCCGCACGCGGGCGATGAGTTCCGGCGGCTCGAGCACCTTGGCGCGAGCGCCCCACTCCAGGACCCAGCTCACGACCTGCGTGAGGTTGCCGATGGTCATGGTCAAGCGAACTCCACCGCCGGCGACGGTGGCCAGGCGTTGGCTCGAGTGAACGCGGCGCGCGCGAATGTACTCGGCCGCGTGAGCGTCAAACTCGAGCACCACTTTCTGCTGTCGATCATCCCGCCAGATCCCGAACTCGCCCTGAAAATACTGATCAATGTGGAAGTCTTCGGGCAGCTCGAAGCGTTCACTGACCGCGCATTCTGTGTCACGCATGCGATCGAGCACGAACGTACGCACCTCTTGCCGACCGAGGTGGTAACCAACGCAGTAGATAGAGTCACGGTGGAGCACCAGCGCATACGGGTGAATCGTGATGCGTTCCTCGGCCGAGCGAGCGGCGCTCTTGTACAAGAGCGACAGCGGTCGAAGGTCGGAAACGGCCTGAAACAGGTCATCTAGCTCTTCCGTGCGCTCAGCGTAGTTCTTGGGCGCATGCGGCAGGTAGAGGAAGCGTTCCTCTAGGCGCGCATCGGCCAAGCCTGCGTTCGGACCGCGACCAGGGCGCTGTGCGAGTGCCAGGAGCTTCTTGACGGCGTGGTCGATCTCGTCGAAGAGCGCGGAACCTCGTAGCGGTTCGAACAGGCGCCGAGCAGCCACCAGCGCATAGGCTTGCGTACGCCGCAGCTCGACCTTGCGCGGGACTTCGGTTGAACGAAGCCGCCAGAGCAGGGCGGAGCCACCGCGAACCGGACTCGACTCGATGTCGTGGTGGCGCTCGATCTCCTTGAGGTAGCGGCGCATCGAGCGCACCGTGACACTGAGCGCGCCTGCCAAATCCTGAAGCGATAGCCCGCGCGGGTGGGCCTCAAGCAACTCTCGCAGACGGTCCAATCTGCGGTGCTGAGTGAACTTGCCCGTGGGGCGTCCGCGAGGCCTGTCCATTTGGCGAGTGAATCTAGCAAAGTTCTGCGATGATGCTGGGCCAATGAACCCAGTCGATTTCCTGCGCCAGAAGCGGGATGGAGGCGCGCACACGGACGCCGACATCGGCGCCTTCATCCAGGGCTTTGTCCGGGGCGAGGTCGCCGACTACCAGGCGAGCGCCTGGCTGATGGCTGCCTACCTCAACGGCCTCTCGAGCGCAGAAACGCTAGCGCTCACAGACTCCATGCTGCGCTCCGGCAGAGTCCTCGGCCTGGCCAGCGTGCTGGCGCCCAAGGTGGACAAGCATTCCACGGGCGGGGTTGGCGACAAGATTAGCGTTTGCCTGGCACCGCTGGTGGCAGCCTGCGGGGTGGCAGTACCCATGCTCTCGGGCCGCGGCCTCGGACACACCGGCGGCACGCTGGACAAACTGGAGGCGATCCGCGGATTTCGCGTAGACCTGGACGCCAAGCGTTTCGAGCGCATCGTGCGCGAGGTCGGCACCTGCATGATCGGTCAGACGGGCGAGCTGGCTCCGGCCGACAAGCGTCTCTACGCCCTGCGCGATGTAACGGCGACGGTCGAATCTATCCCGTTGATCGTGGCCAGCATCCTGTCCAAGAAGCTGGCCGAGGGCATCGACGGGCTGGTGCTGGACGTAAAATGCGGCGGCGGAGCCTTCATGAAGGACCACAAGAGCGCGCGCGCCTTAGCCAAGGCGCTCGTCGACGTGGGCAAGCGCGCTGGCAAACGCGTCTCGGCGCTCATCACCGACATGTCAGCGCCCATCGGCCGCACGATCGGCAACGCCCTGGAGCTCCGCGAGGCGATCGAGGTTCTGAACAACGCGGGCCCCGCCGACACGCGGGCACTGACACTCGCCCTAGGCGCCGAGATGCTCAGCCTGGGCAAGAAGTCCACGACGCGTCGGGCCGCCCTAGTGCAGCTGCAGCGGGCGCTTGCGTCCGGCGCCGCGCTCGAAGTCTTCCGACGCATGGTCAAGGCCCAGGGTGGTGACGTGCGCGTCATCGATGACCCTTCGTTGCTTCCTCGCGCCAAAGTGCAAACTGACGTACTGGCAGCTGGCTCGGGCTTCGTCGCCCGCATCGACGCCTACGCCTTGGGCCTATTGGCCATCGAGCTTGGCGCCGGCCGAACCCGCGCCGACCAGGCCATCGATCACGCCGCCGGCTTCGAGCTGCGCGCCGTAGTGGGCGAAAGAATCAGCAAGGGTGTGCCGCTCGTCACCATCCACGCCAGTAGCCGCGCGCTCGCGGCGCAGGTGGCGGCCCAAGTCGCGCAAGCCTTCACTATCGGAGCGCGGCGTCCAAGGGCCACCAAGCTGGTCATGGAGCGGCTGGGCTGAGCCGCCCGCCCCACCGGACACTCAATGCACGCGGTGACCGGGCTTGGCGCCGCTGTCGGGGGACAACACATAGACCTCGCTGCCTCCGGCGCCGGCGGCCACCACCATCCCCTCGCTCACGCCGAACTTCATCTGGCGCGGGGCTAGATTCGCCACCACGACGACCAGGCGGCCAATCAATTGCGAAGGTTCGTAGGCAGCCTTGATGCCCGCGAAGATAGTGCGAGTGGTGCCGCCGCCTAGGCTGACCGTTAGTTTCAGGAGCTTCTTCGCCTCTGGGATGTGTTCGACGTTGAGCACGCGAGCTACTCGCAGATCAACCTTCTGAAAGTCGTCGATCGAGCACTCCTCCGCGAGCGGTTCGGCGGCGAGGGCGTCTCCATCGTCGCCGGGGGGCTGGGCCGAGGGCTCAGCGGAGACCGCGACGACTGGGGCATCCACGGGCACGACGGCTTCGGTGGCGAGGCTGGCCTTGCTATCTTCAATCATGGCTTCAAGCTTCTTCGGGTCGACACGTTGCATGAGGTGGGAGAACTCGCCAAGCTCGACCGAAAGCAGCGGTTCCTTCGACTCCGCCCAGCTCTCCAGAGGTGTCTTGAGTAACCTCCGGCTCTGTTCGGCGAGCTGAGGTAGCACAGGCGCCAGGTAGAGCACGATCTGTCGATACAGATTCAGGGTTACCGTACAAACGTCTCGCAGCTCCTCAAGGCTTTCGGGCTGTTTCTTCAGCCTCCACGGCTCCTTCGCGTCCACGTATTCATTGGCACGGTCCGCCAAGGCCATGATCGTTCGCATGGCGCGCGCAAAGTCACAGGCCTCGTACGCTTCAGCAATATCGTCGCCCGCCTGGGCTGCGGCCAGGAACAGCCCGCCATCCTCGGGATAAACGGAAGCAAGCTGCTTGACGAAGCGCGCCGACCGGCTCGCAAGGTTGACGAC
>JANNWK010001139.1:0-3215 GCA_031408355.1 Myxococcales bacterium | reverse complement strand
CGGCGGAGAACAGATCCGTGATGGTGTTCAGGTACTGACTCGTGGACAGTCGCTGAAGGCCCGATTCGCGCTTCGGAGCCAGCGCTCTGGCCACGTCGGCCGGATTCGTCGGATCGCTCACGATGGGCTTCCCATCCGGCCCCAATGCGCCAGTGCCTCCTCCTGGCGAGGACGGCCCGAGGGCGACCGGACCTGCGCCGTCACCGGGGGTCAACTGGCCCGTGCAGGCCGTAGCCAGACCCGCGCAGCCGAGCAGAAGCGCGAGAGCCGAGCGAGTGGCTAGGTGTTCAAACGAGAATGTCATTGATGGCCTCCGAGGTCTTGCCGTCGTCCGCGCCCACCGAGCCGAGGTCCGCACCGCAAGCACGGCCCAACGTCAGGGCTGCGCGAGTGATGGGCCCTGAACTGTTCACGTGCCGGCCCCCAGCCAACGCGCCCCCCGCCTTGCCGCCGATAATGCAGAGCATGTTGCCAAGGTCGTGATCCCAAGAGGTGTCGCTCTGCGCCAGGACAGCGCAGTTATCCAGCAGACTGCCGGCGCCCTCCGAGTAGGCTGCCAAAGCGTCCAGAAGCTCTGCGTAGCGCTCCATGATGTACTTGGTGGATTCGCCGATCTGCGACTGCTGCGGCACGTGACCAAGATTGTGGTGGCTGTCGTTCATGCCGGGGAACTGAATGAACGCGTTGGGCAGCGTGTACATGAACGTGAAGACGTGGGTGAGACCGCAGGCCAACGTTGCGGCGACCAGCTTGCTCATGCTCCGGGAATTCTCGATGCGAGCGTCTCCGCCTCCGCCACCCGGCTGCTCTGGCAGCGCGCAGGAGAGCCCGCCTCCCACGGGACCGCCAGACTCAATTCCTGCTTCGATCTCGCGCAAACCGTCCAAGAATGCGTCGAGCTTTTGTCGGTCGGCGGCGCCCAACTTGCCCTGCAAACCCTTCGCGTCGGCCATGACCGCGTCGAGGTACGATTTGCGCAGGGGCGCGTCATCCACCCGGTTGGGCCCTGGGCTCGGCGCGGGCAGTACGGCGTCGCCGAACAAGCTCGCGAAGACCTGCTTCGGATCGAACTCGGCCGGGTTCGGATTGTTGGCGCCGCTGTGGGAGATATTCTCCCAACCGGTTCCGTTTTCGGCAGTGCCGTCGGGATGCACACCCACTTCCAGCGAACGGCGCGGCGCTTGCGGTAGAGCCTCGGCGATGATCTGATCGAGAGACTTGTTACTGAAGGCGCCGTTGCTTGGCTTGTAGCCAGAGAGGCCTCCCGCCGTTCCCATGAGGTGCCGGTTCTCGTTGAAATTTCCGAAGGAGGGACAATCGAGACCGCTTACCGTCGTTAACGAAGCCAGGTGTCGCTGCAGCGGGGCGAGGTGAGCGGGCAACACCAACGGGCCCGGACTCCCCGGGTTCCAGTTGTTGACCACGCCACCCGCGTGGAAGAACACCCCGTAGCGGCGGGGGATGGGGGTGGTCTGCCCGAAGGCCGTCCCGTTGGTGTTCATCATGGCGCCCAGGGCGGGCAGCCCCAGCGCGACGGCCGATCCACTCAGCACGCCACGCAGTACGTGGCGGCGACTCAGGAACTTGCGGCTCATGAACAGCAGTTCGACCGGCGACCCGCCCACCAGGCACCTGACTGGATATTCCTGCGTAGGGGCAGCCCGCGGCTCCGTCAGTCCCCGAGCGACCTGCCCATCACTCGAGCGGGAGTGCGAACAGCTCCGCAGGTGGCAACGGCGCCCCCTCCGCCATGTCGGCTTCGGTCATGCTGTGGAAGGTGTGGTTGCGCCACGTGCTTTTCACCCGTTCAAGGCGGCTCACGCCCCAGCTGGGACAGATGTAGTTGTCGTTCTCGCAGCTCGGATCGTTCGGATCCCGCCAGTCGGCGCCCATGTGCAGCAGATAGTCCGCCTCGGCGCGATCGTCGGCACCGCTGGCGCTTCGCAGCGCGAGCCGCGATTGGCAGTTGGTCAAGACTTCACGCACCGCCCGGTTCACCGGCTGGAAGCCATTCCCCTGCCAGAAGTGCCAGATGTGACCCGCTGCCGGCACGACGTTGATTCCGGTCGCGAGCTGCCCGAGCACGATGGGATCTGGGCCGCTATCTGCATATGTTGGTGAAAAGGTGGAGCCAGCGAGCTCGACGGCCGCGGCGGTGTTCGACCATGCCTGCGCGCTCTCTTCAAGAAACCACATGGAGCAGTTGCGCAGCGCGACCTGAGTATTTTTCGCCGTGCTATCCGACGGGCCGCGGAAGAGGGCGCCCCAATAGTTCGCGTGGGTGTGGGCCCCATCGGGCGACGAAGTGCTGGTGCCCGTAGCACCCGCCACCCACTCCCAACTCGAAGGCACACCAGCGGCGGCCGCCTCGCTCGGCGAACCCTCGGCGCTCGCCAGCAAGTGCGCCGACACGTCGAGCGCGCTCGGCGCGCCCGCGTTAGCGGTTCCCGAAGCGTCCTGACCCGCCGGGGCATCGGAACAACCCAGCGCGAGCGCGGCCCACAGGAAACCGCCGATGAATCTGGCCATTCTGGGGTATTCGCCCGAGCGCGGCTCAAGCAGGCAGTCAAAAACGACCCAATCTACGGCTTGCCGCGCCGGAGTTCTGCCTCAAGCTCGCGCACGCGCTGCTCGGCGGCGTGTAGCGCTTCGGTTTCGAGGCGCAGCGCTTCGGTCAGCGTGGGGTAGAGGTGTAGGCCCGCCGCATCCTGGCTGAGGCGCAGCGTGGGGCCGGTATTGGGCTCGTCCACAGTCAGCCAGAAGCCAGGCAGAAAGCGACTTTCCGTGCCCGCCACCTCGAGCGCGCGCTCGATCAGATCGTGTTCGATGCAGTCCCAACTGCGGAGCGGGCGCTGGCCTGCTTCTGGATCGAAGCGCACGAGCTCGCCCACGCCCAGGCGCTGGTATTTCGTAAGCTTGCCCTCCCAATCCCGATCCCGCTCGTCCGAGTCGCTGATGATTTCCACAGCAACTTGGGGTGCGCCACGCTCCCAAACCTTCCAGCTTCGGAACAGGTGGTCTGCCTCGCCCCATCGAACGAACGCATCGGGCGCGAGGCAAGCGCGCGGATCGGTGGGATCCCAATACACGAACTGATCGCAGCCGATGGCTGCTCGGTCGGCGAAGGCGCGTTGCAGCAGCTGGTAGAGCAGCGTGCGCAGCTCCAGGTGCCGCTTCGTCTCAGGCACCTTGGCCTCCGCCGGAAAGTGCACTGG
>JANNWK010001138.1:0-8021 GCA_031408355.1 Myxococcales bacterium | reverse complement strand
GCGCGGCAGCTGCCTGGTGCGGCTGCTGGGTTCTGCGCCGCTCGCTGCCTGGGCCGTTTCCGGTATGGAGACCGGGCTGGTGACCGGCTTGGCGGTGCTGGCGCTCGGTCCCGGGGCGCCTGCCGACGCCGCCGCCGCGCTGGCCGCGGCGCTAAGGCCCGAGCTTGCTCCCTGGTGCGCCAGCGTCAGGCTGGGCCTGCGCTTGGCCGCAGGAGCGTCGCTAGGACGAGCCGCAGTGCCCGTGGCACTGGTGCTCGCAGCGGTGGCTCTGGTCGGCGTCGGAAGGACCTTGCTCTTCGGTCGGGCGGCACCGCTTGCGCTGTTCGCCAAACCCTCGGATCTCGCTCACGGCGCCAGCTACGCGCTGCATGCGTTCGTGCAAACGGGGCTGCCGCTGCTGTGCGTGGCGCCGCTCGCGCTTTGGCGCGGCGCGCCCGTGGCGCGCGCTCTCTCGCTGGCCGCTGCGCTTCACTTCTTGACGTTGGTCTTAGTGGGCGGCGATTGGATGAGCCTTTACCGACTCGCGGTGCCCATCCTGCCTAGCTTGATCCTGGCCGCGGCCCATTTGGGCTCGGTATCCTCGCGCTGGGCGTGGTGGTTAAGGTTCGTGCTCGCAGCCGGGATGTGCGCCTACCTCGCCGCGTCGATCGGGCCAGCTGCCCGCAGGGTGGGTGCGCATCGCGCTGAGCTGATCCGTTTGGCGCGGGCGCCCCTGGCTGGGGCACGATCGATCGCTGCGCTTGACGTGGGTTGGGTCGGTGCGGCAAGCGACGCGCGCATTCTCGATCTGGCCGGGGTCACGGACGAAACGGTGGCCATGCTGCCGGGGGGGCACACGTCGAAGCGAATTGACCCGGGCCTGCTCGACCGGCGCGAGGTGGACGCGGTCGTCCTGCTCTCCGCGCCCGGCAGGCAACCCGGCTACGCTCGCCAGGTCGAACAGCGACTGGCAGCGTTTCCTTCGGTCGCGAGCTTTCGCGAAGTCGCACGGCTGCCGCTCGGCGGCACCACCCAATTTTACAGCATCCGTCGCCGGCCCTAAGCGCTGACGCTCTTTGTCGCTTCGTTCCCTGCCTCGACCAGGGCTTCACGCATGGCGCGAGAGTCGGCGTAGCGATCCTGCGGCAGCTCCGCCATGGCGCGCTCGATCACCTGGCGCCACGGCGCCGGGATGCTGAAGGAGGCTCGCTGGACGCCGCTGTCGGCTCCCTCCGCGCCTTTCCACAAGGAAACCGGCGCCAGCGGCGGGGGCTGGCCCGTGAGGCACTCGAAGATCACGCTGCCCAGTGCAAAGAGATCACTTCGGTGATCAATCTCCAGGCCTTGCTCTTGTTCTGGCGGCATGTAACCGCGCGTACCAAGCGGGGCGTTGGCGTTGGTCAGTCGCGTCTCGGCCCATTCCACGCGGGCCACGCCGAAATCCAGGAGCTTCACGTGCCAACCCGGCTTGCCGCTTTCGCCAGGCGGCGTCACGAGGAAGATGTTGCTCGGCTTCAGGTCGCGGTGAACGATGCCTGCGGCGTGCACGGCGCCGAGGGCGTCGCACATTTGCAGGGCTACGGGTAGCAGCTCGGCCGGTGACAGCGGCCCCATTCGCTGCAGCCGCGCCGCTAGCGACTCGCCGTACAAGCGCTCCATCACCAGAAAACACGTACCTTCCGGCAGGTATCCGTCTTCGAAGACCTCCACCACGTTGGGGTGCCAGGCCAACCCGAGCGCGGCGGCTTCACGTCGCAGGCGGTCGGCTGCCACGCTGTCGTGGGCGACCGCCGCGCGCAGCAACTTGATCGCGACAACGACGCCGTCTGCCAGTCGTTCGGCCTCCCAGATAGTGCCGTTCGCACCGACCCCCAGCTTGTCGGTCAATCGGTATTGACCCGCCACGACCAGGCCCTCACGAAACCCCGCCGTCCCGCGTTCGCGCGCCTCCCGGAGCGTTTGCGAGCGCTCGAGAGCGTGGATGCGAACGAGGTGAGCGCGTGACTGCGCGCGTCTTCGCCACTCATGGACTCCGAGTAGACCGAAGCCCCCGAACAGCGCGCCGCCGGCCGCGGCGCCGAACGGCAGGCTCAGAATGGCTGACGAGAGCGCCACGCCCACTCCCAGAAGGCTACCCAATGCGCCCGCTACGCCCGCCGGCCAGAGCCGTGGCAACGCCCAGGAGACCAGGAACTCGTCGCTTTCGGACGGCGCCTGGTCGTCGGTCTCCGGCCGGGTCACGCGGGCCTGGGCGAGGCCGAAGAGCAACGGCAAACTGGCGAGTTCCGCCTGCCTCGCCAGCGAACAGAGACCGTCGCTCTCCTCCGCCGCGTCCCGCCGCACCCGGACGCTGCCTCGCCAGTGGGTGGGCCCGCTCTCAACGGTGCGCCAGCGTTCGGTACGCCCTTGCTCACCGCCCAGAAGCTCCAGCTGTCGGTACGCGCCGCTCGGGTCGGTGGTCCCGCGGAGCACGTGAGCCCACGCTCCTAGGCTCTCCGGGCCTACGATGTAGTTCGTGGTGCGCAGGATGGCCTCACGCCCGTAGCGCGACGCGAATGCAACAAGAGCGGAATGCCAAAGCTCGACGGGGACGAGCCGGGTTTCGTCTTCCAAATAGTCGCGATCGAGCCGGGTGCTCAGCAGAAAGGCGTCCGCCTGGGCCTTGCCGTGTTCTGCCTGCACGTATCCAAGAAGGCTCTTGATGCGCGAGGCGGTCGTCTGACCTCCGCCAAACCGTCGCTGCATTTGAGCGAGAGGGTACGGGCACTCGGAGCCGGCTACAAGGCGGGACGCTTAGTTGGGGAAGTTTCGGCAGCGTTTCAGCGTAAATCCGTGGTGACCCGACGTGCCAAGACCGCGTTTGGTGCTAGCCTGGAGGAAGTGATGCGGAAGTGGTTCAGCAGCGGCGAGCGACGAAGGCGCGGCCTATGTGTGGCAGCGGCCAGCTTGCTTGCGCCGTTGGTGTTGAGTGGAGCCGGGCCGGCGCACGCGGATCCGCTTGCGGTGGTCGACGGGCAGTCGCTTGATGTGAGAGCGGACAAGCTCGATGTGGACATCGCGAAGGGGACCGCCGTGCTTCAGGGCAACGTGCGAGCCGTGCTGGGCGAGTTCGAGGTGGAGTGCGGAAAGATCGACGTGCGCTACGACGAGGCGCCCGTCGTTCGTTACGCGCGCGGCTCGGAGGCGGTAACGATTCGGCTGAAGGGCATCGAGGCCAAAGCCGCCGCGTTCGAAGTGGACGTGGCGAGGCGTAGCGTGCGACTTCAGGGCGGCGTGCGAGTTAGCCGAGGGCGAGGGTGGGTGACGGCTGATGCCGCTCAGATCGATCTTGCCACGCGCCACGTCACGTTGGACGACGTCAAGGGGTCGATTCCGGTTCAGGCCCCCTCGCGCTGACGGTCGCAAACCGAGCCTGGACGCAAGGCGGTTTGGTCGCCGGGCCGCATGGTGGCGCCGGGCCGTCTTTTGTGGGCGTGCTTCTTGCTAGATGGTTTAGACTGGCGTCGTTGGCCTCGAGCTGACCCCGACCCCAATGGAAATCAAGCAACAGCTCCGCCTGTCCCAGCAGCTGGTGATGACACCGCAGCTGCAGCAGGCCATTCGCCTGTTGCAACTATCCCGCCTGGAGCTCATCGAGGAAGTCGGCCGGGAGCTCGACAACAACCCCGTGCTCTCGGACGAGGACGCCGGAGAGTCGCGAAGCCGAGGCGATGACCCGCGGGGGCGCACCGACCAGCCGCACAAGCTGGACGAGCCCGAAGCCTTCGCGCGCACTACCGAAGCCATCACGACCGAGAAGGCGAGTCGCGAAGTCGACTGGGAGAAGTTTCTCGAGAACCGCTCGATGCAGCAGCCGCCAGCGACGGGCCGCAGCGGTTTCGATGAGCTCCCGCCTATCGATCAGAACCTGACCAAGCCGCGCAGCCTGCACGACCATCTGCTCTGGCAGCTCCAGATGAGCGACTTCAGCGATCTCGAGCGGCGCTTCGCCGAGATGGTTATCGGTAACTTGGACGACAAGGGTTACCTTGATCTGGCAGGCATGGAGCGCCCGGATGGCACTCGCACGCCAGATCTCACGATCGAGATTCTCGCAGAGGAGTCAGGATTGCACCCTGACGACGCGCCCCTCGTCTTGGAGATGCTCCAGAACTTCGATCCGATCGGGGTCGCGGCTCGCGACCTGCGTGAGTGCCTGCTGATCCAAGCCAAAGCCGCGGGCTACGAGGAGACGGAGGCGGTGACGCTGATCATTCAGAACCACCTTCACCACCTGGAACGCCACAATTATCAGGCGATTTCCCGCGAGCTGAAGTTGACGCTCGAGGACGTCTACGAAGCCGCCAAGGAGATCCAGGACTTCGAGAGTCGTCCTGCCCGGAACTTCTCCGATCAGGACGACCGGACCATTGGCATCACGCCCGACGTCTACGTGCTGAAGGACGGCGATGACTTGGTCGTGCTCGACAACGATCGCGGTGTCCAGCGGCTGTTCATCAACGAAACGCTGACGAAGCGGCTGATGAAGGACCCCTCAGCCAAGGAGTTCATCGGTGAGAAACTGCGCAACGCGCAGTGGTTGATTCGCGCCATCGAGCAGCGCCGCAAGACGATCATTCGCGTATCGGAGTGCATCGTCGAGAAGCAGCGAGATTTCTTCGAGAAGGGTGTGGCCTTCCTCAAACCAATGATCCTGCGGGATGTGGCCGAGGCGGTGGGCATGCACGAATCGACGATTTCGCGGGTGACGACCAACAAGTACATGCACACAACGCAGGGCCTGTTCGAACTCAAGTACTTCTTCAATTCGAGCATTCGGCGGGTGGCGAATGAGGACATCGCCAGCGAGAGTGTGAAGCAGGCGATCAAGAAGTTGATCGAAGAGGAGGACAAGGCCAACCCGGTGAGCGATCAAGCCATCGTCGAGATGCTTGAGAAGGTCGAGGGCATCAAGATCGCGAGGCGCACCGTCGCCAAGTACCGCGAGATGCTCGGCATCCTGGCTTCCTCCAAGCGCAAGCGCATGTTCTGAGCGGCCGCGGAGCGGGCGTCCGGTCGAAAAGCGCTGACGCCGCCGGATATGCGCCAGACCGCCAGAGCGCACGAGGGCGTGGGACGGCCGGGGGGAGGGGGCGAAGCGCCAAGGAGAGCCGCGCCCTGAGGCAGGTCGGCTGAGTGCATCCCGAGACGCCACGCGCGCTGAGGTGCTGGAACTTTGCTGGCGACGTCGCTGCGAATAGGCTCTAATACGAAGCTAAGCCAAGGAGGCTGCAAAACACATGAACGTCAGCATCACTTTTCGTCACATGGATGCGAGCGAAGCCATCAAGAAGCATACGAGCGGCAAGCTGGCGAAGCTCCAGAAGTTCTTGAGGCAGCCCATGACGGCCAAGGTGACGATCGCGCTCGACAAGCTCAAGCACGTCGCCGAAGCGCGTATTTCCAGCGGTGGCGAGCACCTGGAGGCCAAGGAGAGCAGCGACGACATGTACACGTCGATCGATCGCGTGATCGACAAGCTCGAACGGCAAATTCGGGTCAGCAAGGGAGCCGCCCAGGCTCGTCGACGCGTCGCGAAGACAGTGGCGCGTTCAGGTGAGCCGGCGGCCAAGAAGGCCAGCACGCGCGCCGCTAAGAAGAAGGTGACCAAGGCCGTGACTAAGGCACGCCCTAAGACGGCCGTCGCCAAGAAGTCCAGGGGATGAGCGCGCCGACGGGTGAACTCCTCACTACAGCAGCAGCCATGCGACTGTCCGACATCATCTCCAGCGACCGTATCCTCGTGGACAGGCACGGGGCCTTGCCCAACAAAGCCGAGGCGTTGCGGGCGCTAGCCGGCCTACTCGGCAACGCCGTGGGCGCACCCGAGGCTGAGGTGCTCGGTCTCTTGCTCGAGCGCGAGCAACTGCAAAGCACCGGTATCGGTGAGGGCGTGGCGATTCCGCACAGTGCGCTGGAGCACGCCGGCGCCCAGGCGGCGGCGCTCTTGTTGTTTCCCAAGGGCATTGATTTCGACGCCATTGACGGTCAACCCGTGCAGATAGTGTTCGGCGTGGTCGGTCCCAAGCGTGCCACGGGCGAACACCTGCGCACGTTGGCGCGCATCTCGCGCCTGCTGCGCGACGAGGCGACCAGGCAGTTGCTGGTCAACGCGGCCAGTCCCGAGGTCGCCTACGAGCTGATCGAGTCGCACGATACGGCCCCCAAGTGAGGTAGAGAGCGGGTGACCCACGAGCCCATTTCGCAGGTGCTTCGGTCGATCACAGTTCGAGAACTGCTCGACGATCCGCACTTGGGCCTCAACGTGCGACTGGCGGCTGGGGCCGCTGGACTGAGTCGCGAGATCCGCCACCCGCGCATTCAGAAATCCGGGCTGGTGCTCGCCGGACATTTGCAAGGAGTGGTGCCCTCCCGGATTCAAGTTTTGGGCGAAACGGAGCTGAGCTACGCGGAGAACCTCAGCGAAGAGGCGCAGCAGCAAGCTGCGGCGGGCTTCTTCTCACTACCACTCTCGTGCGTCGTGGTGACGCGGGGGGCTGACCCGCCGCGTCCGTTCTGCGTCCAAGCCGAGCTCACTGGTACGCCCCTGGTGGTGTGCACCGAGCGTTCGTCGACGGTGATAGCTTCTCTGCACACGCTGCTGGACGAACGTTTGGCGCCCCGCACCCGAATCCACGGCGTTCTGGTTGACGTGTTCGAGGTCGGCGTGCTGCTGCTCGGCAAGAGCGGCATCGGCAAGAGCGAATGCGCGCTCGAACTGGTGATGCGCGGGCACCGATTGGTGGCAGATGACGTCATCGACTGCGATTTTCGTCCGCCAGGCATGGTCTTCGGCCAACCGGCGGCGCTTTTGCGGCACCATATAGAGGTGCGCGGGCTGGGTATCCTGAACATCAAGGATCTGTTCGGCGTGACCGCGATTCGCGAGCGCAAGCGGGTGGACTTGGTCGTGGAGCTTCAGCTTTGGCAGCCGGAGGCCGCTTACGATCGCATCGGGCTGGAGGACTGCTACCGCGAGCTACTCGGCGTCTCGGTCAGGGAGGTGGTGTTGCCGGTCCGGCCCGGCCGCAACATGAGCAGTATCATCGAGATTGCAGCGCGCAACGAGCTGCTCCGCCAGGCTGGTCACCACCCCGCTCGCGACTTCGTCAAGAAGCTCGAGCAGGATCTGCTGCGACCTGAGACGCCCGAGTCCCGCACGCTCCGTCCGTCCAAGGGACCGTTTCGCCCGTTCGCGGCCAACGAGAGCTCCGCTCCGCCGCCGGTCGCTCCGCCGGCGTCAGCGCCGCTGCCGGGACAGAAGCGGTGACTTCGCAGGGGACGTCCGTCGTGGTGGTGACGGGGCTGAGCGGCGCCGGCAAGTCCACGGCGCTCAACGCGCTCGAGGATCTTGGGTACTTCTGCGTCGACAGCCTGCCGACCTCGGTCGTGCCGGCGACGCTGGCGGCATTTGCCGCGGCCGGAGTGCGACGGGTGGGGTTCGGAATCGACGTGCGCGTGCGGCGTTTTCTTGACGAGGCTGCCCAGGTGCTTGAGCAGATCACTATCCCGGGTGAACGCGCACTTACGGTGCTGTTCTTGGACGCCTCCGACGAAGCCTTGCTGCGCCGCTTCTCCAGTACGCGCAGGCCGCACCCGCTGAGCACGGCCTCGGAGGCAGGCAGCGCGCAGGGCGCTCTGGCCGTGCTGGATGGCGTTCGGATTGAGCGAGAGCTGCTGACGTCGCTGCGTTCCAGAGCAACGCTGGTGCTCGACACGACCCGGCTCAGCGTGCACGACTTGCGGCGCGAGGTGATAGCGCACTTTGGCCCTAGCGCTGGCGGCGCGCCGCGCCTGCGGGTTCGCCTGCTCTCCTTCGGTTTCAAGTTCGGAGCCCCCGTGGACGCCGACATGATGCTCGACGTCCGTTTCCTGGCTAACCCGTACTTTGTGCCAACGTTAGCTAAGTTGGCCGGCACCGAAGCTGCGGTTCGGGAGTACGTACAGGCGAGCCCGGATTCGCCTGAGTTTCTCCGGTTGTCCGCTCAGTTGCTCGAGTTTTG
>JANNWK010001137.1:0-2727 GCA_031408355.1 Myxococcales bacterium | reverse complement strand
CTTCTACCGAGATCTAGAAGATCCGGACATGGTGAGTGCGCTGGCCATGGTCCACCAACGCTTCAGCACCAACACTTTCCCCACCTGGGAGCTCGCGCAGCCGTTCCGCGTGCTGGCCCACAACGGGGAGATCAACACCGTCCGCGGCAACGCCGCTTGGATGAGTGCGCGCGAACAGCTCTTCAAGGGCGAGGTATTCGGCGAAGATATCCGCCATATCCTGCCGACGATCACGCCAGGTGGCAGCGATTCAGCGATGCTCGACAACACCGCTGAGCTCTTGCTGCAGGCGGGTCGCTCGTTGCCTCACGTGATGATGATGCTCGTGCCAGAGGCCTGGCAGAACGACGAGCAAATGCCCGATCACAAGCGGGAGTTCTACGAGTACCACTCCTGCCTCGTGGAGCCCTGGGACGGCCCGGCCGCGCTCACGTTCACGGATGGCAAGCGCATCGGCGGGCTACTCGATCGCAACGGCTTGCGGCCTGCGCGCTGGGCGGTCACCAAGGACGGGCTCGTGGTGCTCGCCTCGGAAACCGGTGTCTTGGAGCTGCCGCCCGAAAGCATCGAGCGCAAAGGTCGGCTTGAGCCGGGCCGAATGTTCTTGGTGGACACCGAGAAGGGTCGGCTCGTCGAGGACGAGGAGATCAAGGACGAGATTTGCCGCAAGAAATCGTACGGCAAGTGGCTTCGAGACAACAAAATCTCGCTCGCGGACATCGAGACGTCGCCCCCCACGGCCACCGCCCGCGAACACATCTCACTCCTGCAGCGGCAGAAGGTCTTTGGCTACACCGAGGAAGACCTGCGCTTCCTGCTCGGACCGATGGCTGAGAAGGGCGAGGAACCCCGCGGGTCGATGGGAACGGACACGCCCTTGGCCGTGCTCTCCGACCGCCCACAGCTTGTGTTCGCATACTTCAAGCAGCACTTCGCCCAGGTCACCAACCCCGCGATCGACCCGATCCGCGAGGCCCTGGTGATGAGCCTTAAGGCCTACATCGGCGGCGAAGGCAACATGCTGTTCGAGCTGCCGGATCAGGCCCAAATGCTGGAGCTGCCGCACCCCATCCTGAGCAACCAGGACTTGGCGAAGCTGCGCGAAACCCCGATTCAACAGGTGCGGACGCCGCCTACACTGCCGATGCTCTATCCGGTCGCTGAAGGCGGCGACGGTCTCAAGGCCGCCCTCGACGAACTGTGCCGTCAGGCGTCGCTCGCTGTGCTGGATGGACACGGGCTGCTCATTCTGAGCGACCGCGGCTCCAGCGAACACATGGCGCCTGTGCCAAGCCTGCTCGCAACCGGCGCCGTGCACCACCACCTGATGCGTAACGGTACACGGATGAAGCTCGGCATCATCGTCGAAACCGGCGAGGCCAGGGAGGTCCACCACTTTTGCCTGCTGCTGGGCTACGGCGCTGGCGCCGTCAACCCTTACTTAGCATTTGAGTCCATTCACCAGCTCGCGCAGAACGGCGCGCCAGGCTTGAAAGACGCCGAATCCGCTCAGCAGAAGTACATCAAGGCCGTCAACAAGGGCCTGCTCAAGGTGATGAGCAAAATGGGCATCAGCACGCTCCAAAGCTATCAGGGCGCGCAAATCTTCGAGGCGATCGGGCTTTCACCTGACGTCATCGACCGCTACTTTACCAACACCTCGAGCCGCATCTCGGGCGTCGATCTGGACTGCATTGCCGAGGAATCACGACTTCGCCACGAAGTGGCCTACCCGAGAGCCACGCTGCCTACGCCCTACCTCGACCTCGGCGGGCAGTACCACTTTCGCGCGCAGGGCGAACGGCACCTCTGGGATCCGAACACCGTCTCCAAGCTGCAGCACGCCGTGCGCATGGAGGACGTAAAGAGCTACCAGGAGTACTCGCGGCTCATCAACGAGCAGCCGGGCGGACCGATCACGCTCCGCGGCCTTTGGGAGCTCGTGCCGGGCGGCACGCCGGTTCCCCTCGAGGAGGTGGAACCCACAGTCGACATCGTCAAGCGCTTCGCCACCGGCGCGATGAGCTTCGGCTCGATCAGCAGCGAAGCCCACGAGAATTTGGCGATCGCGATGACCCGCATCGGCGGTCGCAGCAACACCGGAGAAGGCGGCGAGCGGGACGAGCGCTACGTCAAGGATGCCAACGGCGACTCGCGGCGCAGCGCCATCAAGCAGGTCGCGTCAGGTCGCTTCGGTGTGACGACGCACTATCTCGTCAATGCTGACGAGCTGCAGATCAAGGTCTCGCAGGGCGCGAAGCCGGGCGAGGGCGGCGAACTGCCCGGGCATAAGGTGGACGCGATCATCGCAAAGACGCGGCATTCCACGCCCGGCGTCTCACTCATCTCCCCCCCGCCCCACCATGACATCTATTCAATCGAAGACTTAGCGCAGCTGATCTTCGACCTGAAGATGACCAACCCCCGGGCGCGGATCAGCGTGAAACTCGTGGCCGAGGCCGGAGTCGGCACAGTCGCCGCTGGAGTCGCCAAGGCCCACGCGGATGTGATCCTGATCGCCGGTCACGACGGCGGCACGGGCGCGTCCCCGCTCACGTCTATCAAACACGCCGGTATCCCCTGGGAGCTGGGCTTGGCGGAGACGCACCACGTCCTCGTCAAGAACGATCTACGAAGCCGCGTCATCCTGCAAACGGACGGCCAGATGCGCACCGGTCGAGACGTCGTGCTCGCCGCCTTGCTTGGCGCCGAGGAGTTCGGGTTCGC
>JANNWK010001136.1:0-3793 GCA_031408355.1 Myxococcales bacterium | reverse complement strand
CTCTCCGGTCCCCCGGCTCCCCCGCCGGAACGCCCTGCGCCTCTTTGCGGATCCCCAGCGAGGACGCCGGTACAGCCCGCCGTCAGTAGGGGAACTGCTACGAGCAAAGCTTTGCTCACGCGAGGGCACTTCATGGCACCGCCGAACCGCGCGGGGCACGCGGAAAGGAGGAGCCGCGAGTTCCGGATGCCAGATCCTGCGCCATGCCGGTTATTGCTCGCAGCGGTACCTAGTTTGTGACGCCTCGGGCGATTTCTGAGCGCGCGCCCCCTTCGTGCCCGAAATCGAGCGGCCCGACCCCGCCTGACCCGGTCGCTTCGGAGACCGCACTCGGAGAGGCGATCCGCAAACGGCGCGCCCCGGTAGGGGCTCCCCGGCCCCAGTCCCGGCCCGCCTCCCGCCGCCGAAGTGAACTCGGCCCGCTGCCCACGAGCACGACATCGACGCGGGGCATGCGGCTCAACGGATGCGCGGGGGTCCTGTCGTGTCTTCACTTCCGATCTAGGCGTGCGTGTCATGGCGACGGGCCTTGCCACCTATCCGGACGCTTCCGTGGTGTGTGGGCCCACCCAGCGGGCTCCCGATAAGAAGACAAATGTTACGAATCCCAAAGTCGTCGTCGAAATAACGAGCGACGGTACCGAGGATTACGACCGCGGCGAAAAGCTTTCGCACTACCAGCAGATATCAACTCTAGAAGCAGTGGTGAGCGTTTCGCACCGCGAGCCAAAGATCGACGTTTGGTCACGAGCTGCGGGCTCGCTAGTGTGGTCACGGCTCGTGGCCGATGCTGGGCAGGTAGCAGCGGTCGCAGCGCTCGGCTGCGAATTGGACGTCGACGCGATCTGGCGAGCAGCGGCCGAAACGGGCTAGAAACTTCAGGGCAGGCGGGGATCCTCGACTTCGCAATGGTCGCCGCGGCACACGGCGCGCGGCTCGCTGGGATAGACGGGCGCACACTCGGGGCAGGCTTGCCCTCGGTCGCAGACCAGCGCGGCGTATCGGTTCTCCTCACTTACGGCGATGAGACCCTCCACAGTGGCATCCCCGGTGCATTCGCAGCAGGAGCTGGTGCGGAGCCGGCAGTCGTCGTCAGCGGCGCAGCTCAAGGCGGGATGCAGGTGGAGATCGACGACCCCACAACTTCCTGACTCGCACGTCGCGACGAGCGTCGGATCGCGTGGCCGGTAACAGGTAGGACAGCCCTGGTCTTGGCAGTTCGAGCGTCGCCAGGTTGCGGCGACGGTCACGTTCACCGCCCGGCTGTCCTCGCGCGTCGCGGCCCCGCAGCTCCCGCAGCACGATTGAGGAACCACGACGCAATCGCTTGGCTGCTCGCAAGCGGTGAGGCCTGCCGGTTCGCTGCCCGTGTCCGGCGACGAACTTCCCCCGCAAGCACCCGCCAGCAACAGAATGATCAGCGGTAGGCCAGGTTTCATGAGCCCATTTCCTCTATTGCAGTCTCCGCTGCGTTCCAACGCAACTTCCGTACCTGGGCTACCGGCGCCCAGACCATCACTAAGTACTGTGCGGCGCAGATCGTGCGAGCTCGGCGCAAAACGCGCGCTCTCGCGTCACGCCGTAGCTGCGCGACAAGTCCTGCCTTCGCTGGAACGGTCCTTGCTGCTTGGGGACCTATGTCATCCCATCGTGTGTCCCGGGCTGCTCCCCGCTCGGCGCGAGCGCCCGATCCGCGAGTGCGCGACGCCTTGTCGCGCGTGCCGCGCGCCTCGTTTGCGTCCAGCGACGTCGAGCAACAAGCTGGGCCGGTCGACGATCCGTCGGTGGTCAGCACTGCCAGTGTGCTGCCACCGGAGGCGCTTATCGCTGCGATGCTCGACGCCCTTTCGCTCGTCGGCACGGAGCGGGTGCTCGAAGTGGGCTCCGGCACTCCGTACCAGGCCGCTTTGCTTAGCCAGCTGGCCCAGGAGGTTTATGCCTTGGTTCCGGAGGCGGCGCTGGCCCACAGCTACGAGCGCAGCCTGAAACCGCTTGGTTGCCCCAACGTTCACGTGGTTCAGGGTCAAGGGCACGCTGGTTGGCCCGCGGCGGCCCCCTAACCAGGCCATCGTGGTCGGGGTGGGCGTGGCAGAAATCCCCTACCGTCTGCTGGATCAACTCGCCGTCGGTGGCCGGATCGTCATGCCCCTCGGCGACGCGGAGGGGCAGCTCCTTGTGCATTTGCGCAAGCGCGCGGACGGTTTGGATTCCGAGACGATCGGCGCTGGTCGCTTCGCCATGTTGGCCGGGGAGCGCGCGACGCCGTCGGTCTTTCCCTGGAGCCGCCCCCTCGAGCCGTGATGGTTGGGATCGCGCAGGACCTCGGTCTGGCGAGGCTACGCGTGCGAGCAACCTGCAGGACCTCGGCGACATCGTCGTTGGTGAGGCAAGGCAGCGCCTGGAACTTTAGCTCGCCGCCTCTGAGCCCAATTCCGCCAAATCAACTGCGTCACGATACTTTTGGCGACATTTAAAAACTTATATTCCGCCATAACCTTATTGCATCAGTACATTTGGCGGAATATATTGTGCCGGTGGCGCTGGTTGGCCGTGAAACAGAGCAGCAGGTCCTGGCACGGGCGCTCGACTCCGAGGAAGCCGAGCTGATTGCCGTCTATGGCAGGCGCAGGGTGGGCAAGACCTTTCTCGTTCGCGAGTTCTTCAAGGACAAGCTGGTCTACGAGCTCACTGGCTCACATGGCGCTCCGCTGCGTGAGCAGCTCGACAATCACGCTCGGGCTCTCGGGTCATCACCGCACGTGGTCGTGGCGCCCGCCACCCCGGCCAGTTGGTCCGAGGCGTTCCAACAGCTCGCCCGTTACCTGGAATCTCTGAAGCGGCGCAGGCGAGTCGTCTTCTTCGACGAGCTGCCATGGCTCGCCGCACGCCGCTCCGGTTTTCTGCGCGCGCTCGAACACTTTTGGAATACCTGGGGCTCCCAGCAGCGTGGGTTGGTAATGGTGGTATGCGGCTCCGCAGCCTCGTGGATGATCTCTAAGCTCATCTTGGGGCGCGGTGGTCTGCACAATAGGGTCACCCACAGAATTCGTCTACTGCCCTTCACGCTCGCCGAAACGAAAGCCTTCCTCGAGTCCCGCGGTGTCAAGCTCAGCCTGTATGGCATCACCGAGCTGTACCTCGCGCTCGGGGGCGTACCTCACTATCTCAAACAGGTGCGTCCAGGCGATTCTGCGGCCGTCGCCGTCAATCGCATGTGCTTCTCGAGCGAGGGCATGTTGCGCGACGAGTTCGAAGGGCTGTATCGCTCGCTGTTCGAGCATGCCGACGAGCACATCGCCATCGTTCGCGCGCTCGCCAGCAAACCATCTGGCATGACTCGCGCCGAGCTGCTTCAGAAGCTCGGGGCCAAGAGCGGCGGGGGGATCAGCGGCAGGTTGGCCGAGCTTGAGCAGTCGGGCTTCGTCCTTCGGCTGAGCCAGTTTGGGCACCAGACCAAGGCTGCGGTGTACCGTCTGAGCGACGAGTACTCGCTCTTTTACCTGAAATGGATGGATCGGCGGCACGGTAGCAGAGAGGAAGCTTGGCTCAAGCTGCGCTCCTCGCCGGCCTGGCGTGCCTGGAGCGGTAGCGCTTTCGAAGGTGTCTGCGTGAAACACGTCTTCGAGCTGAAGCGCGCCCTCGGCATAGCGGGTGTGACGACGAGTGAGTACGTTTTCCGTCATGCTGCGCGCGGTGGCGCCGGGCAGGGGGCGCAGATTGACTTGGTGATCGACCGCGCAGACCAGTGCATCAATCTTTGCGAAATGAAATTCTCTGAAACCGAGTTCACCAT
>JANNWK010001135.1:0-2836 GCA_031408355.1 Myxococcales bacterium | reverse complement strand
GTGCTGCTGGGCAAGGCGCTTGATCTCAAGCTGGATGCGGCGCGAGCGCAGGGCGTTCTGCAGGGGCTTGAGGTGCCCGCTACGCTCGCCCCGCGTTTGGCTGAACTCACCGAGCGCACAGCTCGGGCGCTCGGCGACAGCCGCTCGCTGGCTGAGGTGTTGGTGCTCAAGCTCGAACAGCCCGGCGCCACGGGGCACTGCTTGCGCGAGCTCTTGGCAGCCACGAGCGAGCTGGGCGACGTAGGCCTGGCCCAGCGCGGCCTAGAGGCTGTGCTCACGAATCCGGACGCCCAGCTCGACGCCCGGGAGCTGGCGTCGGCGCGCCTCAGCCTGGCGGGCATCTACGCGGAGCGAGGCGAACTGGGCAAGAGCCTCGATCTGCGGGAGCAGTCGGGTAGCGAGCTGCCTCTGCTCGAAGCGCGCGCTGTCTTGCTCGAGCTAGCCCGAGAGTGCGCGGGGCTTGAGGCCGAGCTGCCTCGAGCGGTGCGCCTCTACCAGAGCCTGCTCAAGGCCGAACCGCGCGAGCGCGAGCTGTGGCAACCCTTGCTGTTCCTGCTGCGCGCCACCGGCCAGCTTGAGGACTTGGCGACGCTTCTGGGTGAGGTGGGCGCGGAGCTCGACGATCCTTCGGAACGTAGCCAGCTACGCCTTGAACGCGCGGACCTATTGCTTAGAAGCCCCGGGAACGAGACGGAGGCTATCGCCGCTCTCTTCGAGGTGATGGCTGACGATCCAGGTTGCATTCCAGCGGTGGTGCGGCTGCGCGAGCTGCTGGCTGCAACGGGGCGCGACGCCGAGCTCGTCACGCTGCTGGGCAACGAACTCGATGGCGCCAAGGATCAGAAGGACGTCGCGCGCGTGGTCGCGCTGTCGCTGGAACTCTCGCGATTACTCGCCGAAAAGTTGCAGCTCGACGCTTCGCTGGACGTGTGCCGAGCGGCCCTGGAATGGGCTCCCACAGACCCCAACTTGCTGCGGGCATGGCTTGCGACCGCAGAAAAGCTGGGGGATCCGCTGCTGCTGGCGGACGCCATTGAAGGCCTGATGCGCGTCGAGACCGGTGCAGCGGCGGCGTTGCTCGGGCGCCGCTTGGCCGCCCTGCGTGAGGAGTTGGGCGATGCGACCGGCGCCGAGCGCGCTCTGGAGGCGAGCTTTTCGGCTAACCCGCGCGATTCGTCGCTGCGCGATCTGCTGATCGTTCGCTATACGGAGCGCGAAGATTACCAGAAGGTTGCTGGCCTGCTGAACGTGTCCCTGCGCGAACGTTCCGACGACGCCCGGCTACTGGAGCGGCTCGTCGAAGCGTACCGCGCGGCCGACCAACCCGAGGCGGCGCTCGGCGCGCTCGACGCGTTCTTGGGTGAATCGAGCAGCGACGCCAGCCTCTTGCGAAAGCGCGCCTCGCTGCTGTCCACGCTCGCGCGTGACGAGGAAGCTGTTTTGGCTCTGGAGCGCGCGCACGCCGTGGATCCTTCGCTGGCAGGCGACTTGATTGACGCGCTCGAGCGGGCGATCGCTCGCGCTGAGCCACCGGAAGACCGCGCGCTCACGCTGCGACTGGTCGAGCTCCTGGAGTCGACGGGGGACGCCCACGGCGCCCGCGCGCGCCTCTCCGAGTACGTGCGCGAAACGCCGGAGGATCTGGAAGGGCTGCGGCGCTTGGCGGAGCTTTCGAGCCGCACCGGCAATCCCGAGCACGCGCTCGAAACGTTGGTCCGCTTGGTGGACGTCGAGAGCGGCGACGCCTTAGTGCGGGCCGCCTTGCGGCTGGCCGACGCCTGCGAGCAGCTCGGCCGCCTCGCGGAGGCTCGCTCCGGGCTGGAGCGGGCCCTGAGCTTCGATCGCCGCCGACCGGACGTGCGGCTGAGGCTCCAGTCGGTCTACACCAGCATTGGGGCCATGCGTGAACTCAGCGACATGCTGCTCGAGGATGCAAAGAGCGTTCGTGAGCCCAGTGAGCAGCGGCGGCTTCTGCTGCGCGCGGGCGAGCTGCTGCTCGCCACGGACGGTCAAGCCGACGCCGCCGTACGCATCCTGGAGATGGTGCGGGAGCAGGAGCCGGACAACCTCGACGCCGTTACCCTGTTGTCACGCGCTTACAGCGCGGCGGAGCGCAGCGACGATGCCCTGGCCTTACTGACCTTGGTGGCCGAGGCAAACAAGGGCAAGCGCAGCAAGGCGCTCGGTCAGGTGCATCAGGAAATAGCCCGGCTTCACCTTGCCGACGGCTTCTTGTCCGATGCGCTGGTGGCGCTCACCCGGGCGTTCGAGCTTGACCCCAAGAACGGCAAGCTTGCCATGCTGCTGGGCACGCAGGCGCTGGAGATCGACGAAGACGAGACAGCGCAGCGTGCGTTCCGAGGGATCGCGATCATGAAGGCGCCGGAGGGCAGCTCCACGGATGGCGCGACCACCGACATGAAGGCCGACGCCAACTACTACCTGGCCGTGCTCGCCAAGAAGGCGGGGGACCTGCGCAAGGCCAAGGTGCTGGTCACCAAGGCTCTCTCCGAAAGCCCCGACCACCAAGCGGCGCGGGCACTTCTTCTGGAGCTGTGATAGAGGGAGCCCTGCCATGAAGCGAGAGAAGCGACTGACGAAGCGTGAGCGGAAAGAGAGCAGCGGTGGCGGGCAGCCCAAGGAACATGCCCACATTCACTGCATCGCCTGCGGCCGCCACTTGGACCCAGCAGAGTTCGAGGCCAGCCCGCCCACCGCGATGGCGATCGTCTGCGAACATCGCTCACAGTTCCCGGCCTGCACGGCCTGCGAGGTCACGGCCCGCTACTTGGTGGCCGAGCACGACAAAAACGGTAAGCCGGTCGCCACGGCTGCC
>JANNWK010001134.1:0-3738 GCA_031408355.1 Myxococcales bacterium | reverse complement strand
CACGAGCGCGTTCGACGACGCTGGTGATGCCCGACCAGAGCAGCTTGGCGGCGCTACCGAGCGCCAAATCCAGCTTGGCGACGCTGCTGCTGCGCGAACGGGGAAAACACAACGCCCCGTCCTCGAGCTTGTCGCCCCGGTAGAGTTCGAGCAGCACCTGCATCACCGCTCGCAGGCGCTCCGGCGGGACGGGTAGGTACTTATTGTGCCCGACGGGCACGACGCGGAAGCGTGCGGGCTGCTTGAGCAGCGCTTCGAGCGTGTCGGAGTCCGAGCAGTCTTCCAGTATCTCGAGGAGGGCCGGCAGCATGTTGACACGCTTGCCGTCGACCTGGATCCCGAGCTCGAGCGCGAACCAGTCCGTCCGTTCCTCGTCGGGCTCGATGGCGGCGTACCAGGGCGCGTCCGTTTCGACCACTTGATACGGGTAGTTCGCGGTGACTTCGACCTGCCAGCCGAGCGCGCGCAGCTGAGGCAGCGCGTACGCAGAGAACGAGCAGTAAGAATGCACGTTGCCGTCGAGCTGCACGATGTAGTCGGCGTCGGTGTCCAGATCGGCGCTCACGTCATCGAAGCAGCCAAGCTCGATGGCGCCGAAGCCCTCGAGCAGACACTGGGCCCGCGCTTCCCCCGCGCGATCGCGCGCCACCAGGGCCATGCCGGCCCGTCGGGCCACGAAGAAGCGATCGCGTCGATCCGCGGCGCGTATTCGCACGCCCTCGTAGTCGAAGCAAAGGCTGATGACCGGGACCTCCTGCTCCTGGCCTTCGTCGAAGCCGCCCTCGCCCGAGGCGACCCACATTCGTTCCGTGTACAAGCGGAGGCAGGGCGTGAACGCAATGACTTGCGCCTGGCCTGCCTCGGCTACTGCTGCAGCTCCGTCCAATGTGGGGGCAGTTAGATCAAACCTCGAGGATTTTGTCGATCCCCTAATTGCATACCACCACAGATCCGATCAGCCGCTTCGGCTCACCACGATCTGTAGGGGTCCGGTCGAGTTGGGCCTCCGGACCACCTACACGCTTTTCGTCCGTCAGGTGCCCTGCGGCCAGAGCTTCTGCACGAACCCGGAGAGCTCCTTGACGGTATCGGGCGTCATCCCGGTGCCCGGGTGCGGCCAACCGAAGCTCCGCGAGACGACCTGGTTGCAGGAGAACGAGACCAGCACGTCGTTCGACTGCATGCCCGGGCCGCCGGCGAAAGAGAGCCCCATCTCGGCGTAGAAGACGTTGGGCGCGCAGCGAGCCAGCGTGTTGTCGAAGCTGTCGGCCTCGCCGAGCAGCTCGCCAAGGCTTTCCTTCAGGTCGGCGTCGAGCACCTGGGTCTGCGCCAAGATGCGGAAGGTGTGAAAACGAGGCGTGGTGTCCACGGCCGGCGCAGCTGCCGCGGCGGCTGCGGGCAAGGGCATACCCGGGATCTGCAGACCGGGCGGAATGAGCTGCTGCAGCCCGGCCGCCCCTTGCTGGATCCAGCTCTGGATCTCCGGCGGCAGCCCCGGGATGACGGCGCCCGGCGCGGCAGCGGCGGCGCCCGGTGCGGCGACGGGCGCTTCGTAGTTTTGGAGCCGGTACGCGGTGAGGTTCGACGTCTTCAGCGTGTCGAACGGCGCTGCAGGTTTACCCGCGCATCCGAGACTGAGAGCGGCGACGGCGAGGCACAAAGCGAGCGGTTTCGACATGGCTGACTTGGTAGACCCGTTGAACCGGGATGTACAGGGGGCGCCCCCGAGCCGTGAAAATCCGGGCGTCACTCACACTGAGCGACGAATCGGCCGCACCTGTGGGACGAAGCTGCGGCTCTTCAAGGGCGAGCCGCGAGGCACCGAAACGCGGGGCTCTGGGCCGTTTCGAACGCCGTGGTGCGTGCCGGGTCCGCACGTTTGCGGCGCGTCCACGGCGAGACGGAGGCTCGCTTGGCGAGCGAGAAGGAGGCTCGCGCGGCGTGAGCAGGCGAGAGCGAGAGCCGGGTGGGGCCGAGTTTCGTCGCGGCGGGAGCAGGCGAGAGCGAGCGCCATGCGGGGCCGAGTGGCGGGGGCAGGCGAGAGCGAGCGCCAGGTGGGGCCGAGCTTCGCCCGGCGAGAGCAGGCGAGGACGAGAGCCATGCGGGGCCGAGTTTCACTCGGCGGGAGCAGGCGAGGACGAGAGCCATGCGGGGCCGAGTTTCACCGCGGCGTGGCCGAGGCCTGCACGGCGGGAGAGCGAGATCGATGCGAGGCCGAGCTTCGTCGCGGCGAGGCCGAGCTTCGTCGCGGCGAGGCCGAGCTTCGTCGCGGCGAGGCCGACTTCGTCGCGGCGAGGCCGAGCTTTGTCGCGGAGACGGCCATGGCAAGAGTGGGCCGCGGGGTGTTGGCGACGTTGCTCGCAGCGGGTTTCTCCCGCGGGCGAGTCGACCTTGACCGATTGCCGCCCAGCGACGCTCGGCCTCGCTGCCCGTCGCGCCGTAATAAGGGTTACGTCGGTGCGCAGGGGAGTGCCGAGGCCGTGGCAGGACCTTCGGTCGAGTCCCCGTTCGGCGTCGAGTCCCCGTTTCGGCGTCGAGTCCCGTTTCGGCGTCGAGTCCCGTTTCGGCGTCGAGTCCCGTTTCGGCAGAGAGTCCCGTTTCGGCAGAGAGTCCCGTTTCGGCAGAGAGTCCCGTTTCGGCAGAGAGTCCCGTTTCGGCAGAGAGTGAGTGGCGCTCTCCAATATATCTGCTAAATCAAGATCCCATGAACGCACCAGCGCCCCGCTTCGTTCGGTCCGGCCGTCTTCCCTCGGGGGCGAAGCGTGCCGGCGCGGCTAGCTCCGGGATTGGGGGGCGCGGCGCTTCCCGCGTGGTGTCACCTCCGTCTTCGAAGCAGCAAGTCCTTCCCTTCAGATCTTGGGGCGGCGCGCGTGCGGGCGCGGGGCGGCCGAAAAACTCAGCTGAAACGGTGAAGCATGCGGTTCGGCCGGTGCACTCGAAGCACCACCCGGTACACGTGACGTTGCGTTTGCGAGCCCAGGCGCCGAACCTGCGCGGCAGCAAGTTGTTTCGGCAACTGCGCGCGGCTTTCGCCCAGGGGCGTGAGCGTTTCGGCTTTCGACTGGCTCACTATTCCGTGCAGGGCAATCATCTCCACCTTATCGTCGAGGCCAGCTGTCGGCGGGCGCTCTCCCGAGGCCTGCAGGGCTTGACGATCAGAATTGCGCGGACCGTGAACCGAGTGAGCTTGCGGCGTGGCGGCGTCTTCGCCGAGCGATATCACGCGCGTGCACTTCGAACACCCATCGAGGTGCGGCGCGCCCTCGTGTACGTGCTCTTCAACGAGCGCCATCACCTCGCGGAACGGGGGCGTAGCCTGCCGCCGTGGTGGCTGGATCCTTGCTCATCGGCCGCCGAGTTTAGGGGATTTCTCTGCCACCCTGAGCTGCCGGCGCGCCCGCCTATGGACTACGAAACCACCGTGCCGCCGCGCGCTTTCTTGCTCAACACCGGCTGGCGCCGCTACGGGCCTATCGGGATCGAGGAAGCGCCGGCGCTGGCGCCGGGACGTCGCGGCGGACAACTGCGGACATCCGCACCAAGTCGGCGCGGGGCCAGTAGCGCCTGATTGGGTTGGGGCCCTGTTGAGGGCGCGCGGGCACGCGGGTTGGGTTGGGTTGGCCTCGATCGCGGTTCTCTTCCTGGTTGCTCTGGTTGCTCTGAGGCACCCGATCCGGGCCGCGGGTGCGGAATGGGCCGGCGGCGTCGGCCCCGGAAGGCTGCGCGTCGCGAGCGGGG
>JANNWK010001133.1:0-11714 GCA_031408355.1 Myxococcales bacterium | reverse complement strand
GGGTGCGAGCTGCCAAGCCCTACGACGAGCATCACTTTGCGGTCGCCGAGCGGGAGGGCGTCGTCCGCATGATGTCGAACGAAAGCCCGTTCCCGCCGAGCCCGCGCGTGCTGCAAGCTATCGTGGAAGCCGCAAGTAGCGGGAATCGCTACCCCGGTGGCGCCGCTGCCTTGGCCGAGAAGATTTCGTGTCGGGAGGGTTTGGCCTCCGGCAGCGTGCTGTTCGGTGCCGGTTCAACCGAGTTGATCGACGTGGTGATTCGGACGTTCGTCAGCCCTGGCGAGGAGGTGCTGCTCAGCGTTCCAACGTTCAGCATGTACGAGGCGCGCACGCGCGTCGCCGGTGGTATTCCGGTGCTGGTGCCGATGACCGACGACCACGGGCACGATCTGAGTGGCCTGATCCGCGCGGTCAACGAGCGCACTAAGGTCATTTTCCTGTGTTCCCCCAACAACCCGACGGGTAACCGCATGTCGCGCGACGAACTGCGGCGTATGTTGCGGCTCGGGTTGCCGACGGTCATCGACGAGGCCTATTTCGACTTCGAGACGGAGGGGTCGGCGGTTTCGCTGTTGGCCGAGTTCCCGAACGCCGTCGTCTTGCGAACGTTCTCCAAAGCCTTTGGCTTGGCCGGTCTGCGGCTAGGCTACGCGCTCGCGCAACCTGCGGTAGTTCGCTTGCTTTCGCGTGTGAAGGTGCCCTGGAACGTACCCAGCATCACGCTTGCCGCCGTCTCCGCGGCGCTGGACGACACGGCCGAGTTCGAAGCGCGAAGGGACGAGCTGTCAGCCGGGCGCGCCGAGCTCTTTCAGGCTCTCTCCGCCGTGCCGGGTCTTTCGCCGGTGCCAGGCGAGGGCAACTTCGTACTCATCGACGTTTCCAGGACGGGGCTTGGCGCCGAGCGATTGGTGGAGTTGTTGCTGCGCGAGGGCGTGCTGATTCGCTCGCTCTCGGTGCACCACGCGGCGCGCAGTTATGTCCGCGTCACCGTCGGCGTCCGGGCTCAGAACTTGGCTTGTGTGCGGGCCTTTGAGCGCGTGCTTGGGCGTGGCGTGCGACGGGAGCCGTCGGCGTTGCGGACCGCGGGTCCCAGCGACGCTGAGTGAGCCGCGAGGTGACCTCGGGTATCTGGTCGAGCTACTGGCAGAGCCTGAAGTCGCTCGACGTTGAGGAACCGATCGACGTGTGGGTGCACCGCCCGTTGGCCTATGTGCTGGCGCGCGTGCTGCTGCCGACGCCCATTTCTCCCAACTTCATCACCTTGGGCTCTATCGGATTCGGTCTGTACGGGGCTTGGCTGATCGTTGCCGATACGCCCGCGCATTTTCAGTGGGCGGGCTTGTGCGTATTCGTGTCCACAGTGCTCGACTGCGCGGACGGTCAGCTAGCCCGCCTGCGCAAGAGCTCGTCGGTCTTCGGGCGCATGCTGGATGGGTCTGCGGATCTGATCGTCACGACGGCCATACTCTTGGCGGGAACCGTTGCCATCTATCAGAAGTACCAGACACCAACCTGGCTGGGGTTCGGGATGCTGGTCATGGTGGCGGTGGCAGCGGTCACGACCTCCGTGCACACCACACTCTTTGACCACTACAAGACCGTGTTCATGAAGCTTACGGTGCCGGGCTTTCGGGAAGCGGAATCCTATCGAGCGGCCAGAGCACGTTTCGAGCAGGATCGTGGGCGTACGCTCGTGACGCGTGTGGCCTGGGCCTTCTACCTGTTCTTTGTCTACAACCAGGGTAACGCCGTGCGCGGCTTCGATCCGCACACCGTGACAGAGTTCGCCGCGCTCGGCGATTGCACGCCCGAGCAGGCGCAACTCTATCGCCTGCATGTTGGCGGGGTGATGCGGACTTGGCGGCGCTACTTCGGGTTCGGCTCGTTGATGTTTGGGATCGCGGTTTCGCTCGCGCTGGAGGTGCCCGAGTTCTATCTCGCGGCGCGCTTGACGTTCATGAACGCCGCATTCTACGGGTTTCTTAGGCCCCGTCAGCGGGAAGCCTCCCGGCGCGCTTTCGCGGCGCTTGGGCAAGCCGGCTTGGCCTCGGCGCCCGCTCCTTCCAATTTGACTTGAGCGGCGACGGGACCGAGAGTCCATCGGTGCGCATGGCCTTATCGCCCAAACCCGCAACTCTGGCGACGCTCATTTGCCTCGGCCTCGCGCTGGGCAGCCAGAGCGCAGTTGCGGCCATTTGGCCCAGCGCCGCGCGGCGGCTTGAGGCCGGGCTTACTTCTGGCGACGCTAGTGTCCGGCTTTCGGCGGTGACTCGGCTTGGCGAGTTGCCGCGAGCCACCGCTCGGCGCTTGCTTTCACGCGCGCTCGACGATGTTGACAGCGGGGTGGCCAGCGCGGCCCTCGAACTTTCGCTGCGGCTGGAGACGCCGCAGGTCACCGAGCGAGTGGTGCACTGGCTTTCGGGTCCCGACAAGAAGCTGCGTTTGTCGGCGGCGTTGGCGCTGGCGCAGGCGCCCGCCACTAGCGCTACCATCGCTTTGGGCCGAGCGCTGGGGGATTCTGACGCCGAGGTGCGAGCCGCCGCGGCGGCCGCGCTCGGGGTTTCGGAGAGCGCCGAAGCCGTCCTGGCGCTGCTCGGGCACTTGGACGACGCCGTCCCAGAAGTTCGGGAGGCGGTTGCGGGGGCGCTTGGCACGCTGGGCGACGCGCGGGCCGTCTTGCCGCTCATCGGCAAGGTGGAGGACTCGCGGGCCAGTGTCCGAGCGGCGGTCGCGCGTGCACTGGGCATGCTGCGGGACACGCGCAGCGCGAGCGCGCTGCTGCTCGCGCTGCGCGATCCGGACAAGGCTGTGGTCGTCGCTGTAGTTCGAGCGCTCGGTAGGCTGGCCGAGCGTGCTGCGGTGGCGCCGCTCGGCTCGCTACTCGCTTCCGAGCCGGAGCTTGCGGTGAGGCGAAGCGTCTTGTGGGCTCTGGGCAACATTGCCAGCCCAGAAGCGGCTCGCGTACTCGTTCAGGAACTGTCGGTGGACGAACCGGGGCGCGAGCGCGAGCCGGTTCTGGCCGCGCTCGCCCTGAAACCGGAGGCGTTTACGGCCTCGCTTCGGAGTTGTTTGGAGGGCGCCTCGGGCGGTGGCGCGGCGGAAGGTTGCGCGCTGGCGCTCTCCGGGGCGCGCGATCTCGGGTCGGCTGGCTTGGTCCGCGCCGCGCTCGACCGCGGCAGGCTCTCGCCCAAAGTCGGGCTTCAGGCGCTGGCGCGACTTGGTGACAGCCGCTCGCTCAGCGCCGCCCTTGAACGCTTGACCGCTCCGGACGCCGAAACGCGAGCCGCCGCCACGGCTGCGGCGGAGGCGCTGCTGTCGCCCGCCGAGGCGGATGGCCGCGCGGTCGAACCGATCGTGCGAGCCCTGTCTGCGCGGGACACCTCGCGAGCCCAACGCCTGCGGCTGGTCTCCTTGCTCGGACGCAGCGGCTCGGAGCGCGCGACAGGCGCGCTCTTGCCGCTCCTGCAGAACGTAGCCGATCCGGAGCTGGCCGCGCTCTCGGCGCTAGCGCTCGGCAATATCTCGAGCCAGGCCGCCGGAACCGCGCTGCTCGCTGCGCTGGATTCGGAGGAGCCGCGCGTCCGTCGGGCCGCGGCGGTTTCAATTCGACGTCAGCTTCGCGCTGAGTTGCTCGGACCCCTGCTAGTTCGGTTTGAGCGCGCCGGGGCGTCGCAGCGGGCGCTGCTCGCGCAGGCGATGTTTGGGCCGATGACCCAGACTCGCGACGACGGGCTACTCGAACGGGTTGGCAAGTTGCTCAGGGCGGCTCACGGCGGCGAGCGCGACGCGCTGATCGAGGCGTTGGCAGCCTCGCTGCGGCCAGCTGCTAGCTCGGGTCTATTGGCGCTTTCGAGCAGCGTCGATGCAGCGGATCGCGCTAAGGCCGCTGAGGTCTTGGCGAGCCGGCCAGGTGCGGGTCCGTGGCTGTCGAGGCTGCTGCGGGACTCGGACATGCGCGTTCGAGCCAACGCTGCCTGGTCGATGGGCTTCTCGGAACCGGACTTTGCTGAGGAGGCCTTCGCGCGACTCAGCCGCGCGCTCTTGGAACCGGATGGCGCTGTGGTCGGTAACGCAGCGGTCTCCTTGGGCAGGCTTTCGCGCGTCCGGCCTCGAGTTAGCCTGCAGCTCCTGTGTGAGGGGCCGCTCATGGACGCTCGCTCCTCGGTGCGCGAACAGGCGCTGCGTGGCCTGCTCTTGGCTCAGACGCCCTGCGCCAATGGCAGGGACATCCAGCTACTGGCTCGTGATCCGCGGGCGCGCGTCCGGCGCGCGGCAGCGGAGTTGTTGCGCAGCGTGGCGCCCAACGATGCCCGCACCCGAGCGCTTCGGCGCTGCTCGGAGATCGACACGAGTGCGGTTGTCGCCGAGGCATGTGTCGGGTCTCCGCGCGGTGCTGAGCTCGCGGTTGAGCCCGCGACGATACTGGTGGTCCAGCCCGGACGCAGTGAGCCCACGGCGGGTGGCCCCTTCGCCTTGCTTCTCGCGGACGGTGGACTTCGCCTGGGCGCGACGGATCGCCGCGGCGCCGTCCATGAAGCCCGCACGCGACGAGGCGAGCTCGAGCTACTGCCCCACGTCGGCGGGGACTGACGTGCCCACCACGATCGTTGTGGAGGTCTACTCGCCTCAGCCGCGACCCCAGGAGCTCGCGGTGCTCATCGCCGCCTGCAGCAAGGCCGCGGCGCCTGTCGAGTGCGTTGCCGCGGATGCGCGCGGTACGGAGCCGCCCCTCGGTGTGGCCATCGTTCGGCGTGACGGTGACAAGGCGCGCATTGAGCTTGGCCTGCGGGGCGTGGCGAGCGCTGAGTGGACCCTGCGTGACCTGACTTTTCAATCGGACGACGCTGAGCTCGAGCGCTACCGCGCCATAGGCTTCGCCGTTGGCACGCTGGTAGCGGGCAAGCGCGCGCCTGTTGCGGAGGCGCCGCTGGAGGTCGACCGCGTTGTGGCTCCCGCTCCCGCTCCCGCTCCCGTTCCCGCTCCTGCACGCACGGCTCGCGCACCTCGGGTCGCCGTCCCGGCCGTCCCCGCTCTCCCTGCCCGACGTCACGCTCGCGCAACGTGGCTCGACGCGTCAGCTGGCCTCGCCCTCGGTCTCGTGCCCGGTCCTCCTCGCGCCGGTGCTGCGCTCCGGGTTGGTTCGGAGTTTGTCGGCGGCGGTCCGTTCGGCGTCGTCGAGACGGGATATGCCGAGCGCTTGGGCGAGTCGTCGCTGCGGGTCCGCTGGTTGTCGCTGGCTCTCGGCGTTGGCCATCCGCTGGTGCGGTTCCGTAGCTCCGGCGTAGACATTCGGCTTCAGGGCGCGCTCGAGCGCTTCTCACTCACTGCCGTGGACGGCGGCCGCTCCGAGGCGGCGGCGCGCTGGAAGCCCGGGCTAGCAACCGGGCTGGATGCGTACTGGAACACCCTGCCGGCTCTCGGCTTCCTGTTCACGGCTGCAGCCCACCTCGATCCCGCGCGCAGCGTCGTGCGCGTCGCTGGTACTCAGGTGGGTGAAACGCCGGCGCTGGGCGTGGGGGCGTTCATTGGCTTGCGACTGAAGCTCCGCTGACGCCGCTGCGCTCTGACTCAACGTTGCTCACATCGCCCGCGCCCAAGATGGCATCTGGCATCGGGCGGGCAGTGCTGATCCAAGACGCACTCAGCGCAATGGAAGCCGAGGCAGTACGGGCGACCACTGCCGACACAATCGTCGTTGGAGTAGCAGGCGAAACAGCGCCGACCGACGCAGCGAGTCGTCTCCGGGTTTCCGTCCTCCATGCAGTCGAGGTCCACCAGACACTCCGCGCAAATCCCCTGGGGCACGTCACACACGAAATCGTCCAGCGCGCTGCAGTCGCTTGAGGCCAGACACTCCTCGGCGCAGCGCCCCGTCGATTTATCGCAGCGGAATCCGCGCTCACAATGCTCGGTGCCCGTGCATTCCACACAGGTGTTACCGAGCCAGGCGGCGCAGTGCGGCGCTTGGCCCGAGCAATCCTCGTTCGAGCTGCACTGTCCGCAGTTGGGCCCGTTCGGGCAGAACGGGCTGTGCCCGTCACCGCCCCGATTGGCCGTAGCCCCGCAATTTTCCGCGGTGCAGCTCATCCCGCCCGCGCCCGTGGCGCCCGCCCGCGCGCCGCCTTGCCCGGTTGGAGCGGCGTCCATGCCCGCCGCTCCGGCCGTCGGCTGACCGCCTCCGGTGCCAGCCCCGACCGAGGGCGAAGCCAGCAGGTCGATCGTCTCAGAGCCGCAAGAAAGCCCAACCAATAGGGCCAAAACGCTCAGCGCGCTGGCCTGGCAAATGCCTGTCGGGCGGCCCATGACACCCGAGGTTATCACGGGGCCAGCCGGAGGGCCTGTTTGGTAGCGCCCGAAACGGCGCCCGTTTCGAGCGTCGAGCCGGAGTGCCTGGCCGGAGCGCGGTCGGTTACTATGCTCTCAGTCCCCGTGCCTCTGCCTGCCGCCGTAAACAAAGCACCCTTGCGCTTGGTGCAGCCGTCGTCGCCCGGCAGGCCCGAGGGACCGGACGACGAAGCCATCATCCTGGCGGTTCAGAGGGGGGATCGTCAGGTTGCGTCGTTGCTTTATGATCGGCTAATTCGGGTCGTGGACCACACCGTCTATCGGGTCTTTGGACGCCGCGAGACGGACCACGACGATTTGGTGCAGATGGTCTTCGAGCAGATCATCGTGACACTCTCGCGTCGCAGCTACGCGCGTGCCTGCAATTTGCGAACGTGGGCGTCAAGTATCGCCAGCCATGTCGCCTTTAACGCGCTCCGCTCGCGCCGTCGTGAGCGCAAGGTAATGGATCGCGACGCGGCACCCCACAGCGAATCCCACGCGGCGCGTGGCGACGTCGAGCGGGACGCCGCCGTTCGGTCGGAGCTTGAGCGCGTGCGAGCGGTCCTCTCGGAGATGAAGCCGCAGCACGCGGAGACCGTGTTCTTGCACGACGTGCTCGGGCATGAACTCGCGGAGATCGCGCTGATGATGGACGTGTCGGTTGCGGCGGCACAATCGCGGTTGGTGCGCGGGCGCAAGGACTTGCACCGGCGGCTGGCACAATCGCGCTCGCTCGTTCAGCTGGAGGTGTCCCTGTGAGTCATGAGCTGCCTGGCGAAGAGCCCGCGGAGTTGTTGAGGCAGCTGGCCGATGAGCTGCCCGTGGGGACGCCCGAGGACAGCTCGGCAGCGAGGCGCGATCGCCTCGTGCAGGGTATGAGCCTGGTCGTGGAGCGAAGCTTTGAGCACGCCAAGAGACGCGAGCGGTTTCTGCGGCGATTGCTGGTTTCTTCGGCGGCTGCGAGCATTCTGCTGCTTTCGGGGGTGGTGCTCCGGCCGCGCTTTCTGTCCGAGAGTTCGCCCGTTTTGGCCGGGCTCGATTCCGTGGTTGGAACGGTCGTGTTGACGCAGCAAGGCGTGCGGCGTGTGGTTGGGGCGGGCTCGCAGGCACTGTGGGACGGTGACGCCCTGCAGACCGCTGCAGCCGCGGGCGCCCATATCGGAACGGCGAAGTCCTCGGTGAAGCTGGGCGAGTCGACGGAACTTGAGCTGTCTTCGCCGAGCGCGGCGGAGGAACGTATCAGCCTGAGGCGCGGTCGTATTGATGTGGCCGTGAACAAGGATACCTTGCCGCAACGTGTGGTGGTCGTGGAGACCCCAGACGTCGAGGTCGTCGTGCGGGGTACGGTGTTTGATGTGCGAGTCGAACCGCGCGGTGAGCGGTCGGTGACGCACGTGCACGTGGCTCGTGGGAGTGTTTGGGTCCTGGCGCAGAGTGTCCAAGTGGCTTTGCTCTCGGCAGGGCAGAGCTGGAACTCGGAATCGGCGCTTGTTGGCGTGCCTGCGCCGGTCGAGGCCGCGGAAGGAGCGGAGCTTCCGGTTGCGCCGCCGGCGGCGGGATCGGTGCCTTCGGTCGCGAAGGAAGCGGTCGGCCTGCGGAAGCTGGGCACGCTCGCGGAGGAGAATCGGTTATTTGCGGCTGCGATCGAGGCCCGTAACCGTGGGGACGAGGGGCGGGCCGCGGAGTTTTTTGGGCAGCTTCTGGCGACGTACCCGCGTAGCGCACTGCGTGAAGCGGCTCAGGTGGAGCGGTTTCGCGCGTTCGGTCGCGCGGGCCAGGCCGCTCGGGCGGCGACCGAAGCGCGCCGCTACCTAGCCGAGCACAGCGATGGCTTCGCCAGGGGCGAGGCGCGCGGCCTGGCCCTCGACCGGACGAAGCCGTAGGGGTGCGGCGCTCGGGCTAGCTTCCGCTGGTGGCGGCGCTTGCGGCGCGCCACCGAGCGAGACAATGGCCGCTTCAGCCCGCCGCGCAGCGCATGGCACACTGCAGATCGCCTGGCGCACACCCGCAGGGGTTGCGCTTGGGCTTGGGGGTCGCGGGCTTGTCATCGGCCGCGGCGGGCGCGGCTCCCGCAGCAGCAGGCTTCTTGCCAGCGCCGCCACCGGAACGTCGTATCCCAGCGCCAGCGCCCGGCTTGGCGGTTTTCGGCGCGGCATCGGGTTCGGTGGTGCCGGTGGACGGGGGTTTCGCGGTTAGCTCGGGGGTCGGGGCGGGCGCGGGCGCTGCCGCCGGAGGCACAACCGCCGCGACGACGGGCGCCGGGGGGGGCGGGGGAGCCGGACGAAGCAGAAACACGATCGCGACGGCGGCAATGGCGGCGACCGCGATCCCACCGCCGATGAAGAGCCCCGTCTTATTCTTTTGCGCGGGCGGCGCGCCATAGTCCAAAGCGGACGCCGCAAGTCCGCCGCCGAGCGGTGACGCGATACCGAGCGGTGATGCCCCGAGTGGTGACCCGCCCAGGGGCGAGAGGCCCAGCGGTGACGCCGTCAGAGCCGGCATCGCCGCGGCGGCTTCCGACTTGGTTGCAGCGGCGGTCAGCGCCTTGAGATCGATGAGTCCGGAGTCCTCCCGATTGCTGGCCGTCTTGGACGTCTGGGCGGGCGCCATGGGTCGTGACGACGGGCGACTAGCGGCCGAGGTCAGGGCGCTGAGCGAAAAAAGCACCGACGATTCGTTGCGAGCGCCCGTGCTGGCTGAGCTCGTCCCGAGACTGAAACCACCTCCCGAAGCGGCGGGCGCGGGGGCCTGATCCGGAGCGCTGGTTGCAACGTCGTCCTCGCTTCCGGCCGTTTCGATGCGACCGAATAGATCCGGAGCGGGGGCTTTACCAGCCGTGCGAGCTGCGGTGCGCGCGGGGCTCGCGGCGGCAGCCGCCCAAGGCGCTGGGGCTGGGGCTGGGGCCGGGGCACCGGCTTCGTTGAGCGCAGCCAAGACCTCGTCTACCTCGGCGAGCGGCTTCCAGTCGGCGAAGCCGTCAGCCCAGAGGTAGGTTTCCTGGGTGATCTGCGAAGCCGCGTAGGCGGCGACGATCTCTGGCACCGTCATGGTCCGCTGATCGCCCTCGCCGAAATCGACGGTGAACTGTGCGGCCGCTGCGGCGGGCTCGGACGCGTCGTCGCCCGTATCGGTGGCTTCGCCCGCGGCCGTGTAGACGCTCGGGGGGTTAGCCTTTCCGTCAATGACGATGGTGGCGCCGCATTTTCGGCACCGAATCTTGGCCAGGCGGTCAGAGACCTTCTCGTCGGCAATCGAATACTTGGCGGCACACGCAGGACAGGAAATCTTCACTATCGGCCTCGCGTCTAAAGCTCTCGAGTGTAACGATACGTTCACGCTCGGAATTCGGTCTGTTCGGGCAAGCGGGGGCAGGGCGAAACGGGCCCCGTTTTACCACCCCTGACAGGATTCGCCAGAGCTTGGTTTAACGGCTCAAGAAGAGTTGGGCACCGCGGCGGCCCAAACCCTTGGCTCGTGCTGAAATGCGGGCATTCCCGATGTAGGTGGGCTGGCGGGGGCGATTGGCCGGCCGTCGGCTTGGTCCGAGCGAGGTCAGCTCCCCATGGCGTACAGGGCCAGGTCAAGGGCGTCCAGGCGCTCGGTCAGCTCCGCGTTCTGACCATCCTCCCGCAAGGCCATCTGGAGCTGGCGCTTCGCCGATGCAAGGTCGCCGGTCGAGATGAGCTCTTCGGCGCGCTTGGCGTAGCGTCGCGCCCCGGGTGAGGAGCAGAGCTCGTCGAGGGAACGCGCGCCCGAGGCGACGTCGGTCGTGCCCATGCCGAGCCGCAACTGACCCCTCGCTAGCGCTAGATCGTAGTCACTTCGCAGCTCAGGGCGCGACAGGACGCGGTAGGCCTCGGCGCCACACTGAAAGACTCGAAGCAGCGCGTCGGTGGTTTCTTCGTCTGCCTCAGGGAAGCTGTCAGGATGAAACGCCAGTGCAAACTGATGAAACGCGCGGCGGATCGCCTCGGCGTCCGCGATCTCCAGTAGCCCGAGGACCTCGTAGTACGACGACACCTCGACCAGCTCGTCCCACTCAAAGATACGCTGAACGTCACGCAGATCCATGGATCACATTCCATGAGCGGCTTGGCGTGCCGCCATGCGCGCGACTTCCTGCGCGTCCGGCAGCCCCACCAGATGAACTCGGGTGGACGTTTGTTGCCCCGTGCCAACGTCCTTCGCGCTGACGACCAGCATGCCGCTCGAGTCGAGCGCAAACGAAACCGCGATCCGCACATCGCCGCGCCGAGCCGGTCGTAGGCCGGAGAGCTCCACCTCTCCGAGCAGCGTGTTCTCACCGAAACGCTTGGACTCGCCTTGACTGACGCGCACGCGCACGGAAGTCTGGTTGTCCGCGGCGGTCACGAACTCGCGCGTGCGTTCACAGGGCACGGTCGTATTGCGGCCGATGATCGAGTCGCAGAAACCCTCCACCGTTTCCACGGCCAACGTGAGCGGGGTAACGTCCACGAGCACAGGGGCCGGTGGTCGTGCCGGTGGCGCGATCGGGGGAGGGGGTGCGCTGAGCAAGCGCTGCGTCGTTGTGCCCGCCACTTGCATGGGGGCCGTGCGATAGACGGGCGGAGCCTGGACCTGCTGCGCCCGCAGCATCGCGAGGCCTTCCTCGCGAGCTCGCGCGAGCTCGAGCGGAGACGGCGCGCCCACTCGCGTCGGTGCGTCCTCGGGCATCTCGAAGACCTCAAACGCTGGGTCCTCCGTTACCGGCCCAGGCTTCGACGACATGGGCTGTGCGAGGGAACGCACTCCGGGCGGTTCCGGGGCGGGCGCTGCTGTCAGGTCCTCGATGTCGTCGTCGGCCAGCTGAAAGGCGACGCTTTCTTCTCTCGGCGCGGCCCCGGCTTCTGGCGATACGAGCGGAAGGTTCGCCCCGGCGGCGACCGCTCGCGCGCTCGCCGCTTCCTCGGAAGCGCTCTGCAGGGTTGCGGCCGCGATGACGCGTTGTGCGGCGGGACCAAGCCCGGCGCCCGTCTTCAAGCGAGGCCGCTCGGCGCCTGGTTCCGTCGAAGGATTGCGGGCGCCTTTGCCAAAGACCCCTAACGCCGGATGCCGCGCTGGATCAGCGGGATCAGCGTCGCGCTGAAGGCCGGTAAGCGGCGATCGAACGCCACCGAAGGGTTGCGTGCTGGGAATGCCGAAGGCGTCCGGACTGGTGTCCATGCGCGGGCGAGTAGCAACTGGCCCGAGCGCCGGCGAAGGTCCCGGCGCGATGTCTGAGCGCGGGCGTTGGCCGGGCGGCAACGTGCCGCTGCTGCGCCGTCGTGCGAGTGCGGAGGGCCGCTCGCTGCCGTCGGCGTGGGGCGAGCGCGCGGGATGAGGCGGTGGCGGCACCGTGCCTCGGCGCCGCTCCGCGCCCGAGAGGG
>JANNWK010001132.1:0-4575 GCA_031408355.1 Myxococcales bacterium | reverse complement strand
CCACACGTCCACGTCGCGCATCCACGGCAAGCGCCCCTGGCGCGCTTGCCCGATCTCGATGGGCGTCGCGTCTCGGCTGAAGTCGTTTGGCTCGCTCTCTGCCAGCGGATCTCGACTCAGATCGACGGAGACTCGGTAGTTGTCCGAGATGGACTCCAGCGTCGGTGGCGGAGCATCCTTGGTATAGTTGTCGCGGTCCTGAAGCAGGGCGAGCAGGTATTCGCCGGCGGGCAGGCGCAGGTTCGGGATGGTCAGCTGTCCCCCCGGCGCGCCCGGGCAATAGCGACCAAATGGCTCATCGGACGCGGCCGTGAACAGCAGCGTGCAAAGCGCCATGTGCGGGAGCCCAGAGACCTCGAGGGAAATGGCGCTCGCGCCGTTCGAGTGCGCGAAGCGATAGAAGTCTCGGTCGCTTCGCGCGTTGTCCAGCCGCTTGCCGATCACTCCCTCCGCCACGAACGGAAACGGAACGCGGGTGGCTGCGCTGGCGGAATCGTTGGGCTCAAGCTCCCACCCCGCGAAGACCGGCGGCGCCTGCCAGCGCTGGAGAGCGCGAACGCCGAAGACCGCCAGCAGGACAGCGGCGAGGCCTAGCATCGCCCACAGCGTTCGGCCGCGCTGGCGTAACTTGCGCTCGTAGCGCTCGACCTCATCGCGCGTCGCGGCACCGTCGTCGCTGTCCACGACCTGGCGCAGGTGCGAGAAATCGAGGAGCTTGTCGACCTCGCCCTGCTGCCCGCCCTCCTCCAGCTCAGCGATCAAGGCCTTCTGCAGGAGCGCGACGCTCGCCGTGCGCTTCTTCGGATCCTTCTCGAGCGCCGCCAGGATGATCTGGCTCACCCGCAACGGGATCTTGAGAGCGGGGAAGCGCTGGCTCGGGCTCTCGGGCAGCTCGGTCAAGTGCTTGGTGAGGACGCCCATCGGCGTGTTGGCGTCGAACACCACGCTGGCGGTGAGGCAGGCGTAGGTCAAGGCGCCCAGTGCGTACACGTCGCTTTCGGGTCCCACGTCGTCGCCGCGGATCTGCTCGGGCGACATGTAGTAGGGCGTGCCCACGATGGCGCCGCGAGAAGTCACCTCCGAGAGCTCGCCGCCTTCGCGCAGCTTTGCGAGCCCGAAGTCGAGCACCTTGATCACGTCTTCATCCTTCGGGCCTTGCATCAGGATGATGTTCTCGGGCTTCAGATCTCGATGGACCATGCCCTTTTCGTGGGCTTCGGCGAGCGAGCCGCAGATCTGGATCACGATCTTCAGCGTGCGCTCGACGCCCAGCGGGCCAATGCGACGAATGAGTCGACCTAGGTCCTCGCCCTTGAGGAACTCCATGGCCAAATAGACGAGCCCGTCGGAGACACCGAAGTCGAAGACTTGCACCGTGTTTGGGTGCGACAGGCGGCTGACCATCTGGGCTTCGCGTTTGAAGCGCGCCACCTGGGTCGGATCTCTTGTCAGCTCTCCGGTCAGCAGCTTGAGAGCCATCAGCTTGCCGATGCGGGCATGCTCGACGCGGTACACGACGCCCATGCCCCCTCGACCAATGGCCTCGCGAATTCGATAGCGCTCCGCGACCACCACCCCGATCAGTGGATCGGCGAGCTCACGCGGTTCGGTGGCGCGTTCGAGGAGGGTCGACACGGGGGCGCCGAAGCTGCTCAGCGCAGGCGGAGGCCGCGTCGACGCAGAGCCCAGCGAGCGCGCGGACATCGCCTGCGACACCGGGGGGGGCGACGAAAGTACCTGTGTTTCTGCGTTGAAGCTTTGGGCGAGCGAGAGGCCGCACTCGTTACAGAAGCGGGCGCCCAGCGGGTTCGGGTTGCCGCAGCTGCTGCAGGCTTGCTGCGGTTCCGCGGGCAGGGCGCTCATTTCTCCCCAACGATGAGCAACTCCGCCCGCACCTCGGGGATCCGTTGGCCAGTGCGAGGGCCATCGACGAAGCGGACTATCTTGCCGAAGGCCCGAAGTGGCGCGCCGCGGTTGGCGCTAATTTCGGTCCCGTACAGGATCTTTGCCAGGCACGGCCCCTTGGGGCAGCGCTCGCTCACGTCCAGCAGGATCAGACTCGAGTAGCCGTCGCGTCGCAGGTCAAACAAGCTGCCCTCGAACGCCACGGCTCGACCAATCGCTGCTTCTCCGGCGCGGAGCACCTCCTCGTACGTGACTTGCGCCATGGCGCGGGCGAGAGCGGCTTCGCGGGCTAGGTTGTCGGTGCGTCGTACCAGCAGAGGCAGCAGTCGCGGGGCATGATCGCGGAGCGTGGCGCGCAGAACGAACGGGTTTTCTCCCGGATTGAGCGGCTGCTTCTTGGTAAAACGCCCGGCCGGATCGAGGGGTATGTCCTCGGTGCCGAGCTGGAGCGATGCGCCGGGCGCCGTTCGCCCCGCTATGATGACCTCCTCGGTGCCCACCACGATCAGTGTGCCTGGCGCGTCCAAGACCAGCGGCGTGATGCCGACTCGAACCTGGACCTCGCCGGTCTTTGGGCTACCCCCAGGCAGGGTCACGCTGTACGGAACGCGCCGCTCCAGGATCTTTACCGTTGCCTCGGCGCCCGAGAGCTCGTTCTCGACGTCGAAGTCGAAGCGGGCCGCGCCGTTGGGATCGGCCTTCACCGGCTTGCCGTCAACGATCAGCGACACGCCCGGTAGCGCGCTGGCGATGACGGAAAGCTTCGGAACCGCTTGACCCAGCTCATCCATGCTGCCGCGGACGCGGTATTCGACGGGGACCGAAAGCGCGATCTCTTCGCGTCGTCGCGAAGGTCTTTCGATGCCGACCACGATGGGATTCTCGCCGACCCGCAGTGGCACGGTCAGCTGCAGCTGGGCCTTGCCTCCACGGAAGGTCGCCTGGGCGGCGTCCGTCCAGGCCCGGGTTCCATCCACGCATTCAGGGCAGGTAAGCTCGAGGAGTTCCTTGCCGTTGTCGTCGAGCCCCGCTTTGGCGGTGACGCTGCCTCGCCCCTTGCCAATGAAGTACACGGACGCGGCGGCCGCCACCAACATGGCCACGGCGACGAGCACCACGGCGGCGACGGCCGAGATACGTCGCGGCTTCCGCCCGGCCGGGAGTGAGGGCGACCGCTGGCTGGGGGCAGGGGCGGTGGAAGGGAAGGACGCCTGCGGGGGTGACCAGCTCGGGGCGGGCACTGAAGCCGGCCGAACCTGGCCCGGATTGAGCGGCGCAATGCCCGGCCGCGCGACGCCGAGCATGGTTTTCTGTGCTGAAACCACGCGTGCGGGCGGCGCACCGGACGCTGGCCCTGACGCTTGGGCTGGGGCGCCCAAGACCTGCTGCGCAGCAGCAACCGGCATGCCGAGCATCGTGGCGCCAAAGCGGGGCCCGGCCGGGGTAGGTTCAGCGGCAGGCGTCGGCGCGGTGGCGGCCGTCGGGATGACAAAGCCGGGCGGCGCCATGCCGATCATGGTGCCCCGCAGCCCGACGCCCGGGGAGGCGGGCGGCGGCGCGGCAGCAGGGGCCGGCGCGGCCTGATTCGCGCCAGGCATGACGAGCGTGCCCATGCCAAAGGGAGCGGAGGGCAGCACCCCGCCGCAGCCGGTGCAGGCGGCTTGCTGGTCCAAATTCTGCGTGCCGCAGCGGCCGCATTGCTTCATGACGCCGTGACTATAGCGTTTTCTGATGCCGCCCGGACAACGACGGCACTCGGGTACCCAGACCCGGAGGCCGGCTCAGAAAGGTCGCGGGTTTGTCCGGATGGCCTCTTTGGGCATATGGGATAGGAAGCCCCTCAGAATGCTCGCTAAACGCATCATCCCTTGCCTCGATGTCCGCGCCGGTCGCGTGGTCAAAGGCGTGAAATTTCTGGAAATCCGCGACGCGGGCGATCCCGTGGAGTGTGCTCGGCGCTACGACGCGGAGGGGGCCGACGAAATCACGTTCCTCGATATTACGGCCTCCCATGAGGAGCGGCCCGCGATCTTGGAGATAGTGGAGAAGACAGCGGCGGTGGTGTTCGCCCCGCTCACCGTCGGCGGTGGCGTTCGCGAGCCGTCTGACGTGCGTCGGCTGCTGGATGCCGGAGCCGACAAAGTTAGCGTGAATAGTGCCGCAGTTATGCGTCCGGCGCTGCTCAGCGAGGTGGCGGAGTCCTGGGGACGCCAGGTGCTGGTCTTGGCGATTGACGCCAAGCGCGGGGTGGCTGGCAATTTTGAGGTATTCACGCATGGTGGGCGGCGAGCAACGGGTCTCGATGTCGTCGAATGGGCACGCCGCGGCGCCGCGCTGGGCGCGGGTGAAATCCTGCTCACGAGCATGGATCGCGACGGGACCCGCGCGGGGTACGATCTTGAACTGCTTCGCGCTGTGTCCGACGCCGTTTCGATCCCCGTGATCGCTTCAGGTGGCGTGGGTGAGCTTGAGCACCTGCGCGAAGGCCTCTGTGAGGGCAACGCGGATGCCGCGAAGCTCTGCGCGCGCGCCCTCGAGTGGATGGACGAGCAGGACTCCGATCGTCCGTTGTTCGTGTACGTGCACGTGCTCGACGCTCACTATCCGTACGACGTGCCCGACGCGTACGCGCGGCGCTTCGCGGAGGGCACGGACATCGAGGTGTTCCGC
>JANNWK010001131.1:0-1506 GCA_031408355.1 Myxococcales bacterium | reverse complement strand
AGCCACTGCCCCAACTGCGCACGGTGTTCAGCGCCGACGCTCTCAGGCTCGTAGAAGGCCGCTTCCAGCGGCGCCAACAAGGCCGCTTCGGACAGCTCTGCGGAAGCCTGCGCCGGCACGTCGGCCAACCGCCGGTAGAAGATCGCCATGTCCGTCTCGACGGCCGCGAGCAGTTCGAGCAGGCCATCGACCAGCGTCGAATCTGGCTGGCGCGCGCCGCCCGCCCCGCTGGTTTCGTCCTCGGAAAGCCGCAAAAGGCCGAGCTTTCCCGCCATGCTGCGAGCGCGGGCGGCGTCGAGCGTCGCCGTGAAGGTTTGCAGCACGGCCTCGAGCGCCTCTACGTCAGGGGCGAGCGGATAGATGGCGTTGGCCAGGCAAACGACGTTCCAGAGCGCGACGCGCGGCTGACTAGCGTAGCGGTAGCGCCGCCCCTGCGCGTCGGTGATGTTCGGCGTCCAATTGGGCGCGTAGTCGTCGAGAAAGCCGTAAGGCCCGTAGTCGATGGTCAGACCGAGGATCGACATGTTGTCCGTATTCATCACGCCGTGCACGAAGCCAACCGCCATCCACTGGACGACCATCTCGGCCGTGCGACGCGCGACCTCGTGCAGCCACTTCACGTACACCTCCGGCGAAGGCTCACCCAGCTCCGCGAAATACGTGCGAATCGTGTAGTCGGTCAGGCGGCGCAGCACGGCAACGTCGTCGCGCGAGGCAAAGAGCTCGAAGTTGCCGAAGCGCAAGAACGATGGCGCCACACGGCAAACCACAGCCCCCGGCTCGTCACGCGGGTGTCCATCATACAGGATGTCACGCAGGACACTCTCCCCGGTAGCCACCAGCGAGAGTGCCCGGGTCGTCGGAATACCCAGGTGATGCATCGCCTCGCTGCATAGAAACTCGCGTATCGACGAACGCAGCACCGCGCGCCCGTCCGCCCGACGTGAATAGGGCGTTGGGCCAGCCCCCTTCAGCTGCAGCTCCCAATGCTCGTCGCGGCTAGTCCTAAGCTCGCCCAGCGAAATAGCTCGCCCGTCGCCGAGCTGGCCCGCCCAGTTGCCAAACTGGTGGCCACCGTAGCAGGCAGCCGCGGAGTCCATGCCGGGCAACAGCTGGTTGCCGGAGAACACTTCGGCAAACTCTTGCCCCTGCACGAACTCGTCCGGCAGCTCGAGTAGCTGAGCCACTTCTCTGGCAACTGCCAGCGTGCGTGGGCTCTTTACGGGCGTCGGGCGGACCCTCGAAAAGCACGCGCCATGCACCTGGCGGGTGCGATTCTCCTGACTGGAGTCCACGGGCAAGCTGCGCAGGGCGCGGTTGTCGAACTTCAACATCGAGCCGATGGGCTAGCACGGCCGCGCCGATGCGGGGCAAGCGTAGTCCCTCCGCGCCCGTACTACACTGCCCGAGCATGCTGCCGTCGGAGCTCCACTGGCTATTCGGGGAACTCGACGTGACAGCTTTGAACGAGACGCTGCACAGCCGCCAGATCATGGCTCGGATTTT
>JANNWK010001130.1:0-1752 GCA_031408355.1 Myxococcales bacterium | reverse complement strand
GTCAGCGAGGTTTCGACCGCTGCAAGCCTTTGTTGGGCGGCGTCCTGGCAGGTTGTCGCGGCGCTCTGGCATGCCTGCCGTGATTTGGTCCGGCTCAGGGTGCGAGTTGGGCGGCGCTCGTCACAGGAGGCGTGAGACTTACGCTCGGGTGTTTCGTGGTTCGGTCCGCCTCAGGGCGCGAGTTGGGCGGCGCTCTCCGTGGCGTTTCAGTCCAACTTTTTGCACCATCCGCCGCCAGTTTGCCGGTCGCGAAACTCGGGCTTCAGCTCGCTACGAGCATTGGCGGCGAGTAGCTCGCAGGGATCAAACCAGTGCTCGGTTCGAGCAGACGCGAGCATGGCTGGAAGCGTGCCAGAGAACTCGGTGTTCTCCGGACATCGAAAGTGCCAGAGCGCAGACGGATCCACGGGCTCGTCAAAACAAAGGACTTCTTTGACACCGCCGTTACAGTTGGTGGAGATGACAAGGTATTGGCCCGGAAGGCGCGGCTTGGCGTTTGCGACGCGGACGACCACGTCGTGATGAAATTCGCCCTGCTGGTGGTGGACGAGCAAGTCATAGGAGCCCCAGTTCTGACGAACGGACTCGAGGAGGGCGCCAAGCACGCGCTTCGTAGCGAGTTGCTCCACGAGGGTTTCTGCTGTCTCCACCATCGACCAAGCGTAGCCTGTTCTAGCTATTCGACAACCGCGCCGCTACGCTCGATCGTCGCCCGCCCAACGTATCGCTGTTAAGCTGCGGCCGCATCCAAGAAAGCAAGACGCTGCAGGTGGGAACGACCGAGCCCGTGGTATTCGACCACGGGCGAGAGGACCGACCTTTCAAGTAGCAACGAGGCGCGGCCGTCCAGCTTGTTGGGCGGCGCTCGTCACAGGAGGCGTGAGGCTTACGCTCGCGTGTTTCGTGGTTCGGTCCGCCTCAGGGCGCGAGTTGGGCAGCCGCGCTCAGCGCGCCAACCCGATCGGATTCGCTTTGATTAGCGCCAGCGCGGCATCGATACTGGTGGCTACAATCAGACCCGTATTGTGGTGAAAAGAGAGTTCCGTGACATCCTTTCCGCGATAGATCGGTTCAGGCTCGAACCTGTAGCCCGAGATGATGCCTGCGATCTTGAATCGGCCCCCCGGCGGCGCGCTGGGCGGCGGGACGAAGACGACGGGGCCCCCCGAGAATCCTGGATTGTTGTGTCCGTCCAAGATGAACGTCTCCATGTCCAGCTGTGAGACGATGGCCTTCTTGACGAACGGCAAAGGGTAGCCCGCATCGGTAAGCGTCGCTTTGCTGGGCAGCTCGTACGGAAAGCCAAGAAAATAGACGTCCTGCCCGTAGACGATGCCGTCGGCCGATGGTTCTGCCGGAAGGTTAGGGACAGCGACCGGGCTGTCCGTCGCGAGCACAGCTGTGTCGAGGGGGCCGCTCGAACGACCGACTACCCGCACTGGCAGCGCCTTGAACGAACCACGGCTGAAGATCTCGATCTCGCCGCCCTCGTCGGGGAGACCGGCCACGACGTGAGCCGCCGTGACCAGATACTCGCGCCCGTCGACGTCAACAGAGAAGGCCGTGCCGCCCCCATCGCCCCAACCTATCCGGAAGACGCGGTGAATGATGTTCCCCGTTATCATTGGTCTGCCCAACGTACCGCTGTTAAGCTGCGGCCGCATCAGGAAACCGGAGGGTTACAGGTAGCGACGAGCGAGCCCGTGGTACTTCTCCACGGGCGACAGGCACAACGGCGCAGGTCACGACAAC
>JANNWK010001129.1:0-2773 GCA_031408355.1 Myxococcales bacterium | reverse complement strand
CATTTCATCGGGTTCGACAACGCCGTGATGGTCGGGAAGATGGCCGGACCCGTGGTCGCACCGGCGGCACCTGCGTCCGCCGCGCCCTGACCGGCCTGGGCACCACCCTGAGCGACCGGGGCCGCGCCCCCATCGACGGCGCCAGCGACTCCACCGTTGCCGAGCGCCGGCTCTCCGCCTTCAGGCGAGCCTGCCGAGCTGCCCACACCTGCCGTCGCGCCAGATGCGGTGTCCCCACCGTCACCGCCTTGGCCGGCAGAGGCCCCGTCACGTGCCCGGTGCTTCCCGTCGCTGCTGCCGCACGCCCCGAACCAGGCGCAGAGGCCGAGCGTGAGCGTGGCGGTGGACAAACCCCGAACAGCGCAGACCTTCATGCAGCCACACTTGCCACGGGAGCGCCGCGTCGTCGAGAGCACCAACTCCGGCGAGCTCACTTCGCGCTCACTGCGAAGTGAGCAGAGCTGGGAGCCGGCGGCCGGCTGGATCCGTCGCGGGCAGCAGCATCATAGCTCGCCTGGTTCATGCCCAGGAGGTCGCACGTGCGCGCCTCGGCTGCCTTTGGTCTCCTGTTAGCGTGCCGCCCCTGCGCGGCGCTCGAGTGCTCGGGACGGCTTCGAAAGGGCGAAGTCCATGCGTCGCGCTGCGTCGAGTAGACGTTCGTCGTAGAACAAGAGCTGCGGATACCTCAGGAGCGTCGTCGTGGCGGTGGGCCTCCGTGATGCTACGCTCGGCTCCTCATGGCGATGCTCGTGAACCATGGATGCTCAAGGTCGAGGTCACTCATCTCGGGTGTTTTGCTGTTGGCTTTGGGGTGCGCGACTCAACGCGATACCGGGCGAGCGTTGGCGGTCGCTGGCACGGGTGCTGTAGTTGTGGGAGCAGCGGTGGCTTCGGGCGGAGCCTGCGTCGATGACGCGCGCGCTTGGAACCCGAGTCAGGGCCCCGCGCCCGCCACGTCGAGTCACTGCGCCGCAGCTCGTCGACAGAACGGTGGGGTCGCAACGGGAGCCGCGATCGCTGGCGCTGGTGTGGTGGTTTCGGCACTGGGGCACGCCATCGAAGCGAATGCCAGCGCGCCAGACCTCGCGCGCCGAAAGCCCCGCTCGCGCCCCTTGCCACCGCCACGCTTGCAACGCCCACCCGAGCCCGCGGCACAGATGCCGCTGAGTGAATGAGCACCCGCCGCCCCGTTGGCAATAGCAGCAAACTGTCTTCGAGCATGGCTTCCCACAAGAGCGCTTCTCAGTCGTTTACGCCTGCGGCACGGGTGCTGCGAGGTGCTGGGGTCGAGGCGCTCCACGCGGCGGCCATCGCAGTGGTTGACGGAGCGTCGCGGCTCACGCACGCGCTCGGCGACCCGGAGCAGGTCTTCTTCGCGCGCTCGGCGATCAAGCCGCTGCAGGTGCTGCCGTTGGTGCAGGCAGGCGGCCTCGAGCACTTCGGTTTCGGGTCGGAAGAGTTGGCGCTATGCGCAGCCTCGCACAATGGCAGCGATGAGCATCGCGCAGTGGTTAGCAGGATGCTGGGCAAGCTCGGCTTGGAAGCCAGTGCGCTGCAGTGCGGTGCGACCCTGCCGCTGCAGCTCCGGCTGTTCGGCAGGTACCCGACGCAGGGCGAGGATCAGGACGTGCTGCGCCACAACTGCTCCGGCAAGCACTGTGGCTTCTTGGCGCTCACCAAGCTGCTCGACCAACCCGTCGAGACCTACCTCGATCCCGACGGGCCGGCGCAGCGTTTGGTGCAGAGCGCGGTCGCGGAGGCGTGTGAGCTTTCGCCGCAGGCGCTGCTGCTCGGCACCGACGGTTGCAGCGCGCCGAATTTCGCCCTGCCACTGCGCAACTTAGCTATTGGGCTGAAGAACCTAGCTCTGGGGTCGGGCGCCCCGGACACCGCAGCCGCTCGAATCAGGGTCAGGCAGGCCATGCTTGCGCACCCGCTATTGATCTCGGGGGAGCGCCGGCTCGACTACGACCTGGCTCGGGCTTTTCCCGATCGCGTCGTGGCCAAGGGCGGCGCCGAAGCGCTTCTGCTCGTGGCCTTTGCCGAGCCGGCGCTCGGGATCGCGATCAAGGTGCTCGACGGCGCCGAGCGCGCGCTCGGCCCGATCTTGGTCGAGTGCCTCAAGCAACTCGGGCTGCTCGACGTGATGTCGCGTTTTCCGACGCTGCAGCGCTACGAGGTTCCGAGCATCACGAACGCGCGCAAGCTGAAGACGGGCGAGATTGTAGCCGATTTCCAGCTGCTGAAAGTCTAGGCCGAGAGCGCTACCCTGACCCGAGGCCCCGGCCATGTCCCTCAAGTACCACACCCAAAAGATCGGCGAGAATCACTACGTGCTGCCGCGCACCGGCAGCATGCGCACCGACGCGCACGCCTTTTTCTCCGAGGCGCTGTTCGAGGCGAGCGAAGAGGCGATGTGGCAGCAGCTCGCCGCCGGTGCCTCGTACGAGGGCGTGATCGGCGCGTACCTCATGCCCGACGCGCACTCCGGCTATGGCGTGCCGGTCGGCTGCGTCATCGTCACCGAAGACGTGCTCATCCAGGCTGGCTCCGGCTACGACATCTCGTGCGGCGTGCTGTGCATGCGCGTCCCGAAGCTGAAGGCCGCCGCGGTGGCCGATTGGGAAAAGCGCGCGAGCTGGGTCACCGCAGTCGAAGACCGCGTCGCGACGGGCGTCGGCTCCAATCGGCCGCACAAGATGCCCCGCTTCTCGCAACGCAAGCTGGACGACATTCTGCGCTTCGGTGCCAAGGCCATCGGCGTCCGCGCCGA
>JANNWK010001128.1:0-2530 GCA_031408355.1 Myxococcales bacterium | reverse complement strand
GGATTGACGGCGCTGGCCAGGGTCTTGAGGGCCGCGAAGTCCTCGCGCAGCTGAGCGTCCGTCACGAACTCACCCGCGAAGCTCGGCATGGCGCCCGAGCCGTTTCGCACCTTCCCAATGAACTCTGCCTCGCTCAACATGCCCGGCAGGGCGGGGTACTTGTCCTGGCCTTGCCCAGCGGCTCCGTGGCACACGCCGCAGCTGTTGCGAAACGGCTCGGAGAGCTTGGCAGCGCCGGCCACGCCGTAGGCGGGCAGGTCCGTGGTGGGGCAATCGAAAAGGCCGGGCCCACCAGCCCCTACATTGGCAGGGGTGGTGGGTCCGGCAAGGCCTGGGTCGCGGCTCGGCAAGACGGCTTCGGGGCCCGCCGCCACTCCCGCACCGCTACCGCTACCGCTCGCCACGCCGGGGGCGCTCGAGCCTTGACCCGTGACCTCCCCGGTGCAGCCAGCCAAGCCGCTGAGCGCGAGGCAGAACACCACGACTGAGCTTGAGGCGCAGGTGTGACGAAAACGGGACAGCTGGATTGTTGCAGTCGGAGTGCTTGTGTTCATGCGGTCTCCCGTGCGGTGGCAGCGACAGGTGATGATCAGTGGTGTGGCAAAGCGCGTTGGTGAGGAAAATATTTTTCCACGCAGCTCGGCCTCGCGACTCCGCAGGATCCTCCATGACTGCTGCAGCACGGTCCATGGATAGGACGGTCGCTTTGGGCTCACAGTCGGGGACTGCATGAGTGACACCACCGGTGTGGGTCGCACACGCACTCTGGTCCGCCATGGCACACGCGCTCGCTTGTTGTCTTCGTCCCGCCCTCCTGGGCGCGTTGGTATTCAGCACCGGCTGCACCGGAGAGAACGCTTCGCCTGCGCCGTCTTCGTCGGCGGCAGGCGCTGGCGGCGTCAACGGCGGACCCGGTCGCGGTCCCGCTACTGCGGACTGCGGTGTTCCGAACGCGCCACGCGCACCCATCCGGCGGCTGACGCATTTCGAGTACAACAGGACCGTCCGCGACCTGCTGGGGGACGCTACGTCCCCAGCCGATGCCTTTCCCGGAGAACAGCTCGGTAACGGCTTCGGCAACGACGCCGACGCGCAGCCTGTCTCGACGCTGCTGGCCGAGCAGTACATTGTCGCCGCCGAGCAGATTGCGGCGCGCGCGACCGCGCCAGAGCTGCTCGGAAACCTAGCCCCCTGCGCTGCCGAAAGAGCCAGCGCGAGCGCGAGCGACGCGACGACCGAGCGCGCTTGCGCCCAGACGATCGTCGAGCGCTTCGCCACGCGCGCCTACCGGCGTCCGCTTGGAAGCGGAGAAGCCGAAGAACTGCTCGCTCTCTACGACCTGACTCGGAGCACCTCGACGTTCGCCAGCGGCGTCGCAGCGATGCTCGAGGTGCTGCTGCAGAGCTCAAACTTTCTGTATCGTCCGGAGCTCGGCCTGCCCGAGCCGGGTCGCACAGATCTAATGCGCCCCACGGGCGACGAGATGGCGTCGCGGCTCTCCTATTTCCTGTGGGGCAGCATGCCGGACGACGACTTGCGCGCAGCGGCGGCGGCGGGACAGCTCGTCACGAACGAAGGCGTGCTCGCCACGGCCACGCGCATGCTCGACGACGCCCGCTCAAGGCCGGTGATTCGCTTCTTCTTCGACAAGCTGTTGCCCATCGAAGGACTTTCGGCGTTGAAGCGAGAGCCAACGCTTTTTCCGACGTTCACCGCAGCGATGGGAGGGCTCATGCGCGAGGAGACGCAGACCTTCCTCGAGCATCAGATCTTCCGCGGCCCGGGCAGCTGGCCTTCGGTGTTCACGGCCGACTACACTTTCGTCAATGGGGCCCTCGCGGCCTTCTACGGCCTGCCGGGCGTCACGGGCGACGCATTCCAGCAGGTGGCGCTCGATACGACCCAGCGCCTTGGGCTGCTGACCCAGGCGGGGATGGTGGCCGGCACGGTGCATTCGAACCGCACGAGCCCGGTCGTGCGCGGCAACTTCATCGTCAAGAAGCTGATGTGCCGCGTCATCCCGCTGCCGACCGGCGATCTTCTAGCTCAGGTCAAAGAGCCCGAGCCCTACACCGGTGCGACGGCGCGCGAACGGTTCACGATTCACTCCCAGAACCCCGCTTGCGCAACCTGCCATCAGCAGATGGACCCGCTGGGCTTTGCCTTGGAAAACTTCGACGCGGTGGGGCTCTGGCGAGCTCAGGAGAACAACGTGAACATCGACGCCAGCGGGGAGGTGCCGGCGTTGGCCGGAGCCTTTGGCGGCCCTGTGGAGCTGGCCCGCAAGCTCGCTGAAAGCGAAGAAGTGCAGACTTGCTTCGCTCAGCACTGGCTCAACTTCGCCTACGGACGCCTGGTGGGCGAAGGCGAACGCGACCGCTGCAGTGTCGACTTTGTGCGGAGCGCATTTCAGAACTCTGGCTACAACGTCAAGGCTCTGCTCATCGCCTTGACCGAGTCCGATGCTTTCCGCTACCTGCCCGCCGCTAGGGAGTAAGTCGAGATGCCAAGCTTCCGCCTGAATCGCAGA
>JANNWK010001127.1:0-19089 GCA_031408355.1 Myxococcales bacterium | reverse complement strand
AAGCAGTGTGGATGAACTGATGCCGCTTCGCGTGCTGAAGTACGCCGCTCGGATCTTGGACCAGCACGTGACGGCCACGGGGTCAGGCAAACAAGCACTACCGCTGCCGCTTGTGGTGACGGTCGTTCTGCACCATAGCGAGACGGGCTGGACCGCGGGGACGGGCCTCACGGACCTGTTCGACTCCGATCTGGCTTTGCAGCCTGCGGTCGCGCCGTTCGTGCCGCAGCTAAGGTTCGTGCTGGACGACATCAGTGGACTGACGGACGACGAACTAGCGGCGCGAGCACTCGGGCTGGTCCCGACGCTGACGCTTTGGGCGTTGCGGGACGCGCGGTCGCCTGTCCGGTTTAGGGCGTCGCTCTTGCGCTTCACCCCGGCGCTGCGGGCCCTGGCAGTCGCCGCCGGCGGCCCAGAGGCGCTCATCCCGATTTTCCGCTACCTTTCCCTGGTCGTCGAAGAGCTATCGCCGCAAGTCCTTCACGACGCCCTCCACACGGCGGCCCCCGAAACGGAGCAACTCCTCATGACCCTCGCAGAACAATGGAAAGCCGAAGGCGAAGCCAAGGGCAAAGCTGAAGGCAAGGCCGAAGGCAAAGCCGAAGGCGTAAGGCGCGTGCTGCTCCGGCAGCTCGAGTTGAAGTTTGGCGAGGTGCCGAGCGTAGAGCGCGAGCGTGTCGAGCAGGCGAATGAAGACCAGCTCTTGCTTTGGAGCGAGCGGATCCTTACTGCCGAGTCGCTGTCCGCCCTGCTAGGCCGTTGAAGCGCGGGGCAACGACGGAGGGGTGAACCCAACCCCGCGCGCAGGCGCAGCAAATTCTCGACACCGGTTTCGTCGATTACGACCACCCTTGGATCGAAACCGCCCGCGCGGCCCGGCCTTTGCCTTGCCCGAAGCCTCTCCCGCTCGTGAAAGCGAACCCGCCATCCGGAACGCGCTAGCGCGGGGCCGCTTCTATGGATCGAGGGGTGCGCAAGTAGGGTACGCTTGAGGTGGAGCGCGCGTTCGGTGCTACGGTGGCAGTGTTCCATGCGTCGCCGTTCGGTTCGCAGACTAACGCTGGCCCTATTCGGCTTTGCCGTCGTGGCGCACGCCCAGCAGCCGCTCCTGCACGAATACATCGAGCCGAACGCGGCTGAAGACGTCGAGCTTTCCGCCACCACCCAGGATGGTGCCATGCCGGCGGCGCTTGAGACGGAGAGTGGAATCGTATCGGCGCCGCGCGCCAAGCCGCGAAGGGGGCGGGGCGAACACGCCTACGGTGGCAACGCGACGCCCGACAGCATCGATGCCAGCTTTCGTGTGGACAGGGACACAACGCGACCGGATTCAGTGGCTTACGACGAGCCCTTCACGCCCGCGCTGGCGCCCTTCAAGCGTAGCTACGCGTACGACTCCGTCGACGAGAGCTTCGAGCTTGTCGTCCACGATAAGTCCCTGGCGCGCCTCGATATCGGCGGGAAGGCCAGCGCCGCCGACGATCAGTTCTACGCTGACCTATACGTGGACCTGGCACCGGGGATTCCGGTCAGGATCCCGAGCGTGGGGCCTGGGGCGCGACCGCTGGTCGCCCGGACTGAACCGTCGGCCTCGTTTCAGCTGCAGCGTGACCGCGCTGACAATTGGTTCATGCTGGCGGACACCCGGCAGCGCGTGCGCCTGACCATGCAGCTGGCCATCGAGCGCGCGGCTTTCGAACCGCAGCTGGCCGACTGCAGCTGGTCTATGCTGGTGCGTCACCTGCCGCCCTTACCCCCCGAGGTCCGGAGCGCGGCGACAGACGTGGCCCATCAAGTCGGCGTGTCGCAGAGCCTGTCGCCGCGAGCCGCGACCGCCGCTCTGGTCGGCTACTTCCGAGGATTTTCGCCCTCCCCAGCGGCACCCAAGGCGCAGCGGGGCGCGCAACTTTATCAGGAGCTCGCGCTGTCGCGAAAGGGTGTTTGTCGGCACCGAGCGTACGCGTTCGTCGTGACGGCGCTGGGGCTCGGGCTTCCGGCTCGCATGGTTCGCAACGAGGCCCACGCCTGGGTCGAGGTTTCGGACGGCACCCGTTTTCATCGGATCGATCTGGGCGGCGCCGCCGGGCGCATGGACCTCGATCCCGGCGCGGCTGACCATTTGCACCGGCCACCGCCGGATCCCTTCGCCTGGCCGGAGGATTCCGAGTCCGGCCAGGCCATGCTCCAGAGCACGTTGGCGGGCGGCGAAAACGCGGCGGCGCCGGGCACCTTCACCCCGGCAGGCACCGCGGCGCCCAAGCCCGCGGCACCGGCGGCGTCGACAGCCGCAGCGCTCGATTCGGCCTCGCCAGAGCTTGGTCCCGCTGGGGACGAGCGGCCGGCTGCGCTGGTATCGCTCACTCTGGGCCAGCCCAGCGCCGAGCGTGGCTCCTCGGTCGAAGTATCGGGCAGCGTCGTCGCGAGGGGCGAAGCGTGCGCTTTTTCGCGCGTTGACATCAGCCTTCGGGACGCCGCAGGCATTGAGACCTGGCTCGGCGCCTTCCCGACGGACGAGAACGGCCGCGTCGACGGCCGCGTCACCCTTCCGTTTGAGATCGACGTCGGCGACTACACCGTCGTAGCTCGCACGCCCGGAGCCGGTCGCTGTGGCGCTAGTCCCTGAAGGTCCGGCACCTGCCGTCGGGGCAGGCGTGCCTTTCGTTCTGCTCGTCGAGGGGCAGCGTGAGCGTGAACGTGAGCGCGCCTGGCTGTTCGAAGGGCCGAGCCAGATTGTCTGCTGCCGTGAGCAGGCCGAGGTGGTAAATTGCCTCGAGCTTTGCGACGAGGCAGTCAAAGCGGGCAAGTACGTGGCAGGAGCTCTGGCGTATGAGGCCGGCTACGCCCTTCACCCAAAACTTTCGTGGCTCACGCCGCATGCTCCAGCCGAGCACCTGGTCTGGTTCGGTGTGTTCGACGAGCGCCGCGAGCTTTTGAGTGAAGAGCTCTCGCGTTTTCTGTTGGCGCGGGGCGCGGGCGAGCCCGCCCAGCTGAGCCAAGTTCGCTTCGACCAGGCCGCTGCCGACTACGCGCTCGATTTCGAGCGCATTCAGGAGCACCTGCAGGCTGGTGACAGCTACCAGGTGTGCAAGTCTATCCGCTGCCACTTCCAGTTCGAGGGCCCAGCCGCAGCGCTATTCTCGCGCCTTCGCGCGCGCCAGGTGACAGCCTTCTCCGCGCTAATTTTCAGCGGTGAATACTCGATACTGTCGCTCTCGCCTGAGCTGTTCTTCCGCAAGAGAGGTAGTTGCATCGAGCTTCGTCCAATGAAGGGTACCTGCCGGCGTGGGCAAGACGATCGGGAGGACGCACTGCTGGCTGCCCGGCTACGCAGTGACCCCAAGACTCGCGCGGAGAACGTCATGATCGTTGACCTATTGCGCAGTGACATCGGTCGCCTGGCGCTGGCAGGGAGCGTAAAGGTGCCCGAGCTGTTCGCCGTCGAAAGCTACGAGACAGTCCTGCAGATGACCTCGAGCGTGGTCGCGACCGTGCCGGCTGCGCTCGGTCTCGTCGAGCTGATGCGCAGCTTGTTTCCGAGCGGCTCGGTCACCGGGGCCCCCAAGCTGCGCACCATGGAAATTATTCACGAGCTTGAGGCGACCGCGCGCGGCATCTTCTGCGGCAGTATTGGCTACGTGACGCCTGACAACGACGCTTGCTTCAATGTGGCGATCCGGAGCCTGCTCTTGACGCAGCAAGGGCGCGGCTCGCTCGGCATCGGTGGAGGCGTGGTGGTGGACTCGACCAGCCAGAGCGAGTTCGAGGAATGCCTGCTCAAGGCTGAGTTCTTGGTGTCCGAGGCCACCTGAGCGGGTAGGGCCCGCCGTGCTGTTTAGGCGGGGCCGAGCGAGGCTTTTCGAACGCGGTCCGTGTGGCTGCTCAGATCGCGCAACGCGCCGTCCTGCTTGCGCGCGGCCTCCTCGATTTGGACGGCGGCGCTGAGCGCCCGCTCCGAGCCCCGGGTTTGCGTGCGCTGCGCAGAATTGAGCTGACCCGCCAGGCTGTTGATGCTCTCCATGGCCTGAGTGATCTGTCGGCTGCCGCGCGACTGCTCCTGGCTTGAGCGCTCCACCTGCTGCGAGATGGTCCGCATTTTCTCGCCGCTCTTCATGATCAGCTCGGAGCCGCGCGCCTGCTGGGCGGTGGCGGCCGCAATCTGCTGAACTGTGGCCGCGATACGGCCGATGGCGTCCGTGACCTGCTTGCTCCCCTTGGCCTGTTCCACGGTTGCCCGGGCGATAGCGCGCACCATATTGGTGCTCTTCTGCGAGCTTTCCAGGATCTTCTTCAGGGCACGCTCGGCTTCATTCGAAACTTCCACGCCGCGGTCGACGTTCTGCGCGCCGCGCTCCACCGCCAGGATGGCGTTCTTACTCTCGGACTGAATCGTCTTGATGAGATCGGCGATCTCTTTGGTGCTAGCGCCAGCGCGTTCAGCGAGATCCTTGATCTCGTCGGCGACGACGGCGAAGCCCTTGCCGTGCTCACCGGCCTGCGCCGCGATGATAGCGGCGTTCAGGGCCAGCAGGTTGGTCTGCTCGGCGACGTCGTCGATCACGTTCAGGATTTGACCGATGGCTTCAATGCGGGAACCGAGGTTGGAGATGACAGCCACGGCTTCCTGGCTGCTCTCCTTGATCCGGTAGATTTCGCCGATTGTCTTAAGGATGGCTTCGGCGCCGCGCTCGGCGTCCTGCGCGACCTCCTCGGAGAGCCGAGCGGTCTCGTTGGCGTTCGACTGAACCTGGTCAATCGAGACGTCCATCTCGTTCATGCTCGAGCTGGTTTCCTCGGCCGTGAGCGAGAGCGCATCGACGTTCTTGGCGACCTCTTTGATCGAGTAGGCCATCTCCTCTATCGAGGCGACGGTCTCACGTACGCTGGTTGCCAGCTCGACGATGTTGCTTGCCACCTGTTCGTTGGTGGCGGTCATCTGGATCACCGAGGAGCTTGATTCCTCGGCTGACGTGGCCAGGACTTCGACGTGCTCGGCGATTTCTCGCTGCGAGCTGGTCATCTCTTTGATGTAGCGGGTCGTTTCGTCGCTGGCGTTGAGCTGTTGAGCGACGCCGTCGGTCAACATCCGAAGCGCACCGCCCAGCGAGCTGGCCGCCTCCGCGAGCTCTGAGCGATCCATGCCGCCCGCGTTGGCGTCCTGGAGGGCGGTGTGGGCGTCGGCTAGCTCCTCGTAGAGCCGGAGCAGCGTCGGCGAGGCGTCACGCGGGGGCTCGGGACGCTTGCCATCCAGCAAGCGTCGCACGGAGCTGGCGATCATTTCGATGGTCTCGTTCGCGCCCGCGTCGCCGCCTGCCGTGATGGTCACGTACGAGGCGACCAGCCACATCCCAAGAAACGCCAGCAGAGTGGTTGGGGTGAACCCGGTCAGCCAAGCCCCGACAAGGCCGCCGCCCAAGAGGACGCCGATGGCGAGGAGTTGACGTTGGGACACGCGATTCATACGGCTCCACTCGGCGCCTGAGAAGGCCTAGCTCCTGACGAAAGCACAGTTTTTTGCGCTTGTCGCGGCGGCAGAGCTCCCGTCCGGGTGACGGTTCGGGCTTGTGGGGTTTCCCGCGGCGTTCTGCCAGCCGTACTCGGCGCCGTTCTCCGCCGCGAGACTTCGATAAGCCGCCGAGCTCAACGGTTGTCTTCCTTGGCATCAAGCGTGCTGTCCCGGGGGGCTTCGGGCAGCAAGGTAGGGCCGGAGAGCGGCAGCCTCACCACGAATCGCGCGCCCCCGCCCGGGGCGTCTTCGAACTCGATCTCGCCGCCGTGCTCTAGGACGATCCTTTGAACGATGGCAAGGCCGAGGCCGGTGCCCTCCGCCTTGCTGGTCGCGTACGGTTCGAACAGGCGAGCCTTCATTGCGGCCGGCACCCCTGGTCCGTTGTCGCTGATGCTCAGGCACAGTTGGTCGCGGTCGCGCTTGAGCCGCACTTGGATCTCGCCGCCCGGCCGGTTCCCAAGGGCCTGCTGAGCGTTCTGCACGAGATTGGTCACCACCTGTACCAACTGATCGCGGTCCGCATTCAGCTCCGGACAGGGGTCCGCCTCGAACCGGATAGGCGCGCCTGTGCCAGAGTGCAAGGTCACGACCGTACGCACCGCCTCTTCGGCGTCGAACAGTGTCGGGCTCGGCGCCGGCAGCCGAGCGAAACGCGTGAACTCGCCGACGATGTGGCTGATGCGGGCTACCTCTTCGAGCACCGTTCGGGTCGCCTCCTCGAAGTACTCATCAAAGGCCGGGTCATTCCGGGCGCGCAATCGGCGTAGAGTTTCTACCGACGCGCGGATCGGCAGTAGCGGATTTTTGATCTCGTGTGCGACGCGTTGAGCGATCTCGCGGCGAGCAGCGATGCGTTCGGTGACGGCCAGGCGCTTGCGTAGGGCGACAAGATCGCGGATTGTGGCGTTGAAGGCCTCGGCGGCTTCAACGAGTTCGCTGGCTCCGCTGGCAACGAGCAGCCTCGGGTCGCCGCGGATGATGCGCTGGGCCTGCTCGGCCAGATCGCGCACCGGCCGCGCCAAGCCTCGCGACAGGAGTACCGTGATCAGGAGCGCCGTGGCGAGCGTAGCGCTGCCGATCAGAAGCACCGTGAGATCGAGCTGCTCGACCGCCGACAACAGCGGCTTGCGTGAGCGGGTGGCGCTAATGGAGAGCCCGGAAAGTTCAGGCAAACTGAGCGTACGCTGCAGCAGCTCGGGCGCCGCTCGCGCCGGTTCGAAGCTGAGAGCCACCCCCGAACTCTTGCCGATGCGCGCCAGCACGGCATCGAGCCTTCGGGCGGCGTAGAGGCCCACCCACAGCTGAGGGCGCGCCGCATCGCGCCGAACACACGCCACCTCCACCAGCAGCGCTCCCTGGTCCCGGCGTAGCTCAGCGGCCTTGGCGTTGGCGGCGTTGGCGACCCGCTCCGCCAGCTTCGTATCACGCTGTCCTACTCGACCCAGCCCGGCTGAGCCCAAGATTTCGCCGCTTGAGGTGAGCACCAAAAGTTCGTCGAGCGAGAGAGCGCGCGCCAGCTTCGGCACGCGCAGGCTGATCGGCAGGCGCCGGGCCAGCAGATCGCCTGACACAAGGCCCACCAGCGCGCTGTCAATCAAGGGATCGTCAGCGCAGAGCGGGACGACCAGCTCGGGCAGCTCCGAGATCTCGCTCGCCAGCTGGTCGCGCAGCGGGACCAACGCCTGCGAGAAGGCGCTCTCGAAGCTGCGCGCTTCGGTGACCCGCCACGCCTCGCGCACGCCAAGCCCCAGGGCGAGTAGCACGCCGACGGTCAGCGCAAATATCGCCAGACCGAGTCGTTGAGCGAGAGTCACCCAAGCAATGCTAGGCTGCCGCGGTGCAGCGCAGGTCGGCTTTGTTGATGGCCCTTTCGGCTTTCTGTGTGTTGGCTTGCGGAGGCGCCACGGAGGGCCTGCCACGGCGTGCGTCGTCCAGCGGAACCTCGCCCTCGCCACGGGCCAAGCTGGCTTCCGGCCGGCTTCCGCTCACGGCCCACGCCTTCGCCGAAGTCAGTGACGTGATTGGTCCGTACGTGGGGAGCGATGGGCAGCTGGCGCTGGCGGTGTGGGCGGAGGCGCAGACTGGCGCCAGCTCGGCCCGCCGTCTTTTCGCCGTGCCGCTGAGCGTCCGCGGAGAGCCTGGCCAACCGTTGCCCATCGGCATCAGTCAAGCCAACCTCGATCTCGTGCTCGTGCGCGGCTTCGGCGCGGCGGGCTCCAGCCAGCCTGGTTCCCCACGCTTCGCCCTGATCACCACGCGTCGTCACGGACAGAAGGCCCGCATCGACGTGACGGCACTGACCCAGGAGGGCAAAGCTAGCTGGGGGCCGACCACGGTAGCCGAGCGCGCTGGGCGCGTGTTGTGGGTGGGCTTCGTCGCCAGCGCGGGCGCGCCACTCCTGGTCTGGGCCGAGCAGGCGGAGGCCGCGCGTGCCGGCGAGCCCGCGGCTCTGTATGGTCAGGTGCTCGAGCCGAACCGAGTTGTCGATGCGGTGCCCGTCCTGATCGCGGCCCAGGCCTGCGCCTGGCAGGTCGCCTCCGTGGGCAGTCGCGCGGCGTTGGCCAGTGTCAGGCCGGTCGCCGCGGTCTGCGGCAAGGGCCCCGTCGTGCTGGATCTGCTTGGCGAAACCGGTAAGTCAGAGCGCACGGTTGAGCTTGGGGGTCAGGCCGCGCTGGATCTAGACGTGGTCGGGAGCTCGGCCGGTTTCGTTCTCGCCTGGTCGGACCATTCGGAGCTGGAGCCGCTGGCGGTCACGGCCGTGGTGGCCGCTTCGGGTGAGTTCAGCTCAGCGGCGGCTCCGGCGGCGCCTGCGCTGGGCGAGCAGGCCGTGGTGGCGCTGGTGCCCGGCAGCAGCGTCGCCGCGTCGAGCTTTCTGGTCTGGGAGAACTTGACCGAGCGACCCACGGGCGCACGCTTCTTTCAAGTGTCGGCACTCGACGAAAAGGGGCGCACGACGGGCGTCCACTCTCGGCTGCTCCACGCTCGCACGGACGGCAGCATGCCGGAGCTCGTCGCTTTCAAGGGCGGCGTCGCGGCGCTCACGCTGGCTCCGATGTGCGGGCTCGATGAAGACTGCGCGGGCGGTCTGGCCGTGCCCACGTTCGTGGCCTTCGACGCCTCGCTCACGGTGATAAGTTCCGAGCCGCTCGTACTACCCGCCTTGGGTGGTCGTGCTGCCGAGCTCGGCTGGGGCCTCACCTGCGGCGCTGGTTGCTTCGCGCTCGCTGCGCCCAGCCGCAGCCCTTCCAGGCTTTTCGCGGTGCAGTTGCCGGTGCGCCAAAGCTTGTACCACGCGGCCGCTGAGCGGGAATCGCCTGGCGGTAGGCCGCGCGTGACTTCCAGCCACGTGCTGGCGCGCACGGGCGAGCCGCTCGCGCACGTCGTGGCGGATGCCTACGCGGGCCACGGCGTGGTGGGCTACGTCACGGATTTTGACCCCACGACTCCCTGGCAGAAGCTCAGCAAGCCCGCCGCCGATGGTCGGCTTGAACCCTTGCGCGCCAAGGTGGCGCTGCGTGCTTTCTCCACGGAGGGGACGCAGCCGTTGGCGGAGGAGCAGGTGGTCTCCCTGCGAGCGCATTCGCTGGGCGGCCTCACGCTCGTGCCTGCCGGTCCGCTCGGCAAGGAGGCCTTGGCGCTGTGGACGGGCCTCGACCAGGGCGAACCCCAGGTCTTCCTCACGTTGGTCGACGGCGTAGGCAAGCGCTCGCAGCAGCGCATGCTGACGCGCAAGCCTGGCGACGCCAGCGATGTCGCCGGCTTGTTCCTCGACAGTGGTTACCTTGTGGCATGGGTGGATGGGCGCAGCGGTGATCCCGAGATCTATGCTGCCCGCATCAGTCGAACGCTGGAGCGTGCCAGCCCGGAGCAACGCGTCACGACCACGGATGGCGCGGCCGCCGAGGTGACGTTCGCTCGCGTTGCCGGCCGGCCCTATCTGGTTTGGGCCGACGCTCGCGCGGCCGAGCAACCAGGACGAGCGGATCTCTTTGGTGCCTTTCTTCGCCCGAACGATGCCGCGCGCGATGGGGCCGAGCGTCGCCTGACTTCCACGCTCTCGCATTCGTTCTCCCCGCGGCTCTCCGAGCTTTCGGGCGCACCGGTCTTGGCCTGGCTGGAAGAAGCCTCCGAAGCGTCGCCGCCCAGCGTTCGGCTCGCTCGGCTTTCGGCCGACGGCGAGCTGTCGGGAAAAGTGAGCGTCGTGCCGATTGAACAGGGTTCGCCGCTTGGCTTGGGCCTTGAGTGTGGTCCGAGCGCGTGTCGCGTCGCCGTTTCGGTGGACGCCGACGGCGGCGGTGAGATCCGCGGCTTCGAGTGGCGTCCAGAGGCGACGGCACCAGAGGCGCGTCGCATCGCTGGCCTAGGCGCGCCCAGCAACGTGTCGCCCGTCGTTCGCGGCAACTTTGTGTACGTGGCGGATCTACGTGACGGCCGCGGTCTTTTGCGGCGCTTGGGCGTGGAGTGGTGACGGCGCCGGGCGGGTCACTCGGCGGGGAAGTCCACGTGCAGCCGATTGCCGTCCGGATCCTTTAGGTTGATCACGATAGAGCCGGTGCCGACCTGCACGGATCTCTGGTAGGGGACCCCCAGGCGCTCCAGGTTCGTCAGGAACGCGCTCAACCCGCTCGCCGCAAATGCGAAGTGCTCCAGACTGAGCACGCCCTGGGGCGGCGGCTTTTGCTCGACGCCGACCAAGTGCAGCACGGCGCGCTCTCCCGCATACAGCCACGCGCCTGGAAAGCCCAGATCTGGTCGGTCACCGCGCTTGAGACCCAGCACTTCTTCGTAGAATTGCACCAGGCCGGTGAGCGCCGCGGTGCGCACGTTGACGTGGTCGAGAAAGCGAATCATCCGCTTGGCGTATACCTCGAAATATGTTGGGGCGCCGGGCTCGATTTCTGGGTCAGAATGCGGGCATGCGACTGGCTTCTAGCCGCAGACTTGGCTGCTGGATGGTCGGCGCGTGCGTCGCTTGCGGCGGCGCCGAACAGCATGAACGCGAGTCGCTGACGGAGCTTGGTCCCAGCGACGCCGGCTTCGACGCTGCCTTGGCCTTCGACGGCGTGGACGACTACGCCACGACCGGCTCAGCCAAGTTCCCTCAGATTGAGCGACCGCAGACTCACTCGCTTTGGGTAAAGCCCGAGGGCGCGTTGGCTGGCCGGCAGTGTTTGTTGGTGTTGCGCCGGGCCATGTCCTCCGGCATCGCGCTCACGCTGGAGGATGGCGTGCCCTTGGCCGTCAACGTGTGGGGCCCACGCGACTTGGTTCGGGCGGAGGCCCCGCTGCCTTTGGCCGAGTGGCACCATCTCGCCTACGTCCTGGAGAGCGCAGGCTCGAAGCTCTACGTCGACGGTCGGCTCGTGGGGACCGGCTCCCCGCCAGCCACGAACCGCACCCCCACGCTGGGCTTCATTGGCAGCATGGACGGCTTCTCAGAGATGTTTCGCGGCTCGCTCGACGAAGTGCGAGTTTACGACCGCGCGCTGACCGGGCAGGAGGTGGCCGCGGAGTTCGTCGGCGAGCCCGCGGCCGCCGAGCAGTTGGTGCTTTATCTGCCCTTCAACGAGGCGACGGGCGCCCGCGCCTACGATCGTTCAGGCCTCGGGAATCACGCGGCCTTGGGCGATGGCATTCTGGGCTTCATGCCGGCCCGCGTGGTCTCGGATGCGCCCCGCCGCCCGCGCTAGGGCCGTTTCAGCGCCCAAGCTGCCCGGTCGGCGAGACGCGCGTTAAACTGATGGCCGCGTCGTCCACGAAGACCGTGACGGGCGTGCTCGCCGTTTGATCGGTCGCGTTGCACAGGCTGAAGACAACCTCCGAGCCGGCTCCGCCCGGTCGGTTCTGGAGATCGTAGGCCAAGGCGCCGTCGAGCCACACGCGGAGTCGCCCTTGGCTGCGCGGCTCGTAGCGCGCTTCCAGCTGGAACCAACGACCCGTCGCCACGAGTGGCGCTGGCTCGGCGACGGGCTCGCGCAAGAACTCAGCGTTGTTGTTCATGACCATGAGCAAATAGCCGCCTGTGGCCAGGCCACGCAGCTGCAGCTGCTCGCCGGAGAAGAACTCGTCTTGCCCTGGCTCACGCGAACGTAGCCGAACGAGCGTGAGCGAGGGCAGCGGCGCGTAGTCTTCGGGGACCAGGAACCACGCGCTGTAGTAGGCGTCTTCGAGGGCCGAGGTGGGCTTCCACAACTCCGGCCCTTCGTCGTCGCCGTCCCAAACCGCCGGGTTGATGAGCTTTACCGAGTAGCTCCCACGGTGCGCCTGCTCGGCGGAGGCGGCGACGCTGGCCTCGGGGCTCGGCAGGTGCGTGTCTCCGCCAGCCTGGCCGAGCCATTCGCTGAGATCGCCGGACTCGTGCTCCGCCGTCCACACGAGGTCCGTCCCCAGATTGAGCGGGCCAGAGCAGCCCAGTGTGAGCAGCAGCGCCGGGCCCGCTGAGCGGGCGGCGAGGGGTCGAAGGGCTGACACCACAGGTCCGCACCTCCTACTTTCGTTTGCGGCTCATCGCAAGCCCAGCCCCGGGGGTTGCCCCAGGGTTGCCGCGTCTTTACTCGAAAGAAGTGCGTTCGGGAGCTGGCATCGGCCGTGAAGGCACCTATAGTCGGCGACTCAATGCAAGCGCTTCAGCGGCTTATGTACTCGCCGTTTCTGGCCCAGCTGGTCGTGACTCGCCGCTGCAACCTGTCCTGCGGCTACTGCAACGAATTCGACGAGACGTCCGAGCCGGTGGACGTGAACGTGCTCAAGGCGCGGATCGACAAGCTGAAGGAACTTGGCACCTTCAGCCTGGAGCTGACGGGCGGCGAGCCCATGCTGCACCCGCAGATTTACGAGCTGATCGCTCACGCTCGCGCCAGAGCGTTTCACAAGGTGATGATGATCTCTAACGCCTACCTGTTCAACGAACGCAAGATAGGCATGTTGAACGATGCGGGCCTTATGGAGCTTCAGGTCAGCGTGGATGGCGTCATGCCGAACGATGTGACCGTGAAGGTCTTAAAGCCCATGCTGCCCAAGCTGCGCATGCTGGCCAAAGTAGCGCGTTTTAAGGTGGTCTTGAGCGCGGTGCTGGGCGCCGCCAACCCGGAAGAAGTGTTGACGGTGGTGCGCACGGCCAAGGAATTTGGCTTCCGGCCGCGCGTGCTGGTACTCCACGATGGCACGGGCCAGGTTAGGCTTTCGCCGGGCGAGCTCGAGGTGTTTGCGGCCGTGAAGCGTGAGCTCGGTGGGCGTCGCTTTAGGGAGGCGCGGGACTACCGAGAGCGCTTGCTGCAGAGCGGCCGAGCGCCGTTCAAGTGTCGCGCCGGAAGCCGCTACCTCTATGTCGACGAGTTTGGCGACATCCACTGGTGCTCGCAGACGCGAGGCGTCTTCAAGAAGCCGCTTTTGGACTACACGCCAGCCGACTTGAAGAGCCAGTTCTACACGAAGAAGAGCTGCGCCGACTCGTGCACGATCGGTTGCGTGCGTACCCAAAGTGCCTACGACGAATGGCGCGCGCAGCCGGATGAATTCCGGGGGCCCAAGCGCTTGCCCGTGGTGGCCTGAGGCTACCTGGTTTCTGGGCTCAGTCGCGCGCTCCGGTCGGCGCGGCGCTGGGCGATGACGGAGAGTACGGCCGGCAGCCAGAGCACGGTGGCGGCCAAGCAAAAGAGCTCACCCATGGCCGCGCTCAGCCCAAAGCTTCGAATGCCGCGATTGATCGAAAAAATCAGGGCAAAGTAGCCGATCGAGGTGGTGAGCGAGCAGAGCGTGAGCGCCCCGCCCGTGGCTAGGACCACCTGGCGCAGCCGGCCCTCGCCCTCGATGCGATAGCGCTGCAGCATGTTGTGGGCGTACTCGGCGCCGATCCCCACCGTGATCGGGATCGCCACGAAGTTTAGAAAATTGAGCGAAATTCCCTTCAAGTACATGAAGGCTGTGAGCGAGGCTACTCCCAGCAGCCAAGGCACGAAGACGCCGAAGGCCAGCAGGCTGCCGCGAAAGGCGATCAGGATGACCACGATGGTGCCGAGCGCCGAGACGACGATCGCCTTCGGAGCGTCTTCGCCGATCGTCTTGATCATGTCGGCGAAAATCACGGCGCGCCCCGAACCCTTGACGACCTCACCGTTCGGTAGCTCCACGCGTCGGAAGCTGTCGGCCCAGCGCATGAGGTACTTGGCGTCCCACACGCTTGCGCCCTGCTTGGGCACAATGAAGACGATGCGGCCGCGGGTGCCGTCCCGCTCACTGAAAGGCCGCGCGACTTGCTCGGGCAAATCGGCGAGCGAAAGCGCTGCGATTTCGCCCTTGGGCAGGTGCTTTTCGAGCTTCTCCCAGTCCGCATCGTTGATGAAACGGCGCTTTCTGGCGCGTCGAATCCGGTCGGTCATTTCGCTGATCAGCGGCAGCTTCTCGGCCTGATCCTTGGGCAAGAGCGAAAAGATGCTGACCGTTCTCTCGAATGGCTTGAGGTTCTCGGCTGCTGCCAGCCGGCGCTTCTCGAGTTCGGCCTCGAGCGGCGCCACTTGATCGACGCGTTCGGTCACGATCGCGATGCCTTCTTGCCCGATGCGACCCACCATCCGGTCGACCAGCGAGGAAAGGCGCCGCGCGCCAGTCTTGTCCAGCGGCTCCTCGTTGCCGACGTTGCGCATGTTGTATTCCATCGGGTCGCCGACGAAATAGAGCGCGCTCAGGACGAGGGCCAGCGCCCCGAAGCCGGCCCCAAGCGCCGCTACCAGCTTGGGCCTGCCGAGGCCGAGTCGCGCGAACAGCACTCCGAAATAGTTGCCCGGGCGCGCGCCGGCCTTCCCCTGAGTGAAGGCCGGCCAGACGCGCTCGCTCGCGGCCAAGAGTGCTGGCGTAAACAGGTAGGTTGTCAGCCAACACAGCAGCATGCCGTAGCCGCCGATGATGCCGAAATGCTTGAACCCACGAAAATCGGTGACGATGAGCGAGCCGTAGGCGAGCGAGCCGGTCGCCGCCGAGGCCAAGGTGGGGAGCCAGGTATCGCGGTGCGCGACGCTGATGGCCTCCGCTACGCCAAGCCCTGCGTCACGGCGCGCCTCGACGTAGCGCGCCATGTAGATGATGCCGTAGTTGATGCCGTTGCCAGCCACGATGCTCACCAGAAAACCGGTCGAGCTGTTTAGGTGACCTATCGTGTAGCGGGTGATGCCGAAGGTCCAGAGCAATCCCAAGAGCAGCGCGCCGCCCATTGTGAGCACGATGCGCACGCGGACGAAGTACAGGAACACGACGCCCATGACGCCGAGCACGCCGGCCAATCCCACGTGACTGAGGTCGGTAGTAATTCGATCGTACTCTTCAGCACTGGTCACGATGTCGCCCGTGTATTCGACGCGCAGGGAAGGGTCGAAGCGCTTGAGGTCGGCGCTGGCCACAGCCGCTGCGACTCGCCGTCTGAGCTCCTCGACCTTGGCCTTGCCGCTGACCGGCGTGCGGATGAGCAGCGCGGCGTGCCGGCCGTCATCGCTTCCGTAGTAGCCGTTGGGGTAGCTGGGCGTGCCAGCGACGGGCGCCTTCGCGGCTCGAGCGTTTAGGCGCTTTTCGATATTCTCGGCCGTGATCGGCTCGGGCGGAGCGTCGTCGTCCAGCAGGGTCCCCTGCTGCTTGCTGATCTCCCAGGCATAGCGCTCCGTGATCTGGGTGTGAGCCCGCTTGAGCTCGTCCAGGCTGGCGTACAGCAGCGAGTTTTGCTCGAAGAAATGCTGCGCGTCGCGAACGCCGAAGTCGACGGCGCCCACCCACTCCTTGCCCAAGGCCTGAAGCGGCGGAACGAGCGCGTCGATGCCAGCTTCGAGCGAGGCGCGCTTGCTGCCGTCGGCGATGCTGAGCACCACGCTGAGTGTGCTGCTGCCAGCCAGGCGCTTGCTGACCCGGTGCATCTCGACGACGCTGTCCTTGTGATCCGGGAGCAGCTCCGCGAAGTCAGCCTTGAAGCCAAGTTGGCTGGTGGCAAACGCGGCCGGCACGAGCGAGAGCGCGGCCAAGAGCACCAGCAGCCAGGGTCTCTGCGCCTGCAAGCGAGCCACTCTTGCCAGCCACCCGGGGAGCCGGTGCTGGCTTTCTGGGGTCGCGGGCTCGTCCTTTGGCGCTGCCATCGGGGCCTTGCCTATCACAAAGAGAGCGCCACACCCGCCGATAGCCCGAGCCACAGGTAGGGCAGATGGCCCAGCGTGCCGTCCGGAAGCTTGGCCAGCGCTCGGGCGCCCGGAAACAGGCTGGCCTGGACCCCAAAAAACGGAGCCAACAGTCGCCGCTCCGGCAGCGCAAGACGCAAGCCCGCGCGAGCCCCGACATCGAACGCGGTGTCCTGAGCGGGGTGATGCGGCGTCAGCCCGAAAAGCTCGCTGCGCGACGCCAAGCCGCCCAGGTCAAGGCCCAAGTCGAGCGGTGTCGTCAGCCACCTCAATCGGAGCCCCAGCCCCAGCTGCAGGCGCTCAAGCTCCGCGCGGGTTTCGCGTGCTCCTTTGAGCCGTAGCTCCGCGGTTGGCAGGTAGCTGGTCGCCAACGTGAAGCGCAGGTTGCCCCGGCCGAGTGCAACGCACAGCTCGCCGCCGAATTGACTTGCCAGGGCCGAGTCCGCCACGGGCGCCGCCCATTCCGAAAGTCCGCCGAGCTCGATGCGCACCAGCTTGGGTCTAGTGCGCTTGGGCGGTGCTGGACTGGGTGGAGCCACGCGAGCCCGCTCCGTCGCGAGCTCCGGCGGCATGAGCGAGACGACGACCAGCACGGCGACGAAGTGTCGCCGTCTCTCGCAGTCGCGCGCTGGATCGTCGTAGGCGCGTCCCGTGGTCGAGCCGTTGCTCGTGATGGAGACGGACAGACTGGCCCCACGATCGCGGATAGCGACGGCGGAGTCGGCCGGTAGCCGCCCGCGGCGCTCCGGTGTGGTGAGCTCTCGCACCTCTCGCTCTACGGCAAGGCTGCTCGGACACGCGGAATCGCTGCTGATCGGCAAGGATTGCGCGAGCGGCTCCGCGTAGGCGCCTGTGTTGGCGCCGAGCACTGCCGTGAAGGTGCGGCAAACGAGAAGGAAGCCTCGCACGGCTCCTCCCTTACCTCAGCTCGAACAGGCCCCAAAGCCGTGACATACTCGGGCGCTCGGGCGGCGCTTTGACGGCGTTTCCGCGCGGCTGAACTTTTCCGGCAAGCTGCCCATGGTCGCGCCCCTAGATCACGACAGAAACGTGCTGGTCAGCGAACTTCGGGCCGATGTGGCGCCTGAGGGCGCGGTGTCGCCCGTCGGCGGCGCTCCATCCGGACCCCTCTCGTTCGAACAGCTCTACGACCGCTGGTTCGACCACGTCGCTCGCTGGGTCCGGGCCCTTGGCGCACGCGCGGCCGATCGCGACGACTTGGTGCAGGACGTGTTTCTCGTGGCCTATCGACGAATGCCTGACTTCGACGGACAAAACGTGGCTGGGTGGCTGTATCAAATCGCGCGGCGCAAGGTGCGTGACCACCGCCGCCTGTTGTGGGTGAAGCACCTGTTCGGTCCCAGCCTGCCGCTGACTGACAGCATGCTGAGAACCGAGAATAGCCCGCTCGATTCCCTGGAGACCAAGCAGAAGCGCGCGCTGCTCGAGCGGCTCCTGGATGGGCTCAACGAAACACAGCGGGCGGCGTTCGTCCTGTTTGAGATCGAGGGCAGTACGGGTGAAGAGATCGCGAGCCTGCAAGGTGTCCCGATCAACACGGTTTGGGCGCGTATTCACAAAGCGCGCAAGCGGTTGCATGACCAGGCCGCAAGGATCGAGAAACAAGCGGTTCGGGGGACGGTGGTAGGATGAAGCGCTTGCTAGAAGAAGCCGAGCCCAGCTTGGCAACACTGACTGACTTGGTAGCGAGCGCCGAGCCGTTCGAGCCGAATCCTTTCAGTAAGCGTCGTGTCCATTCAGGCCTATCGCGCGCCATTCAGGGCGGCAGTCGCGGCCTTGGGTATCGACCCCTGCTGGTCGGCGCGGGCGTGCTGTTTGCGGGCGTTTCGGCGGCTGCGGCTGGGCTTGCGCTGCTTCGCGCGCCGAACCCTAGGCTGTCTGAGCCGGATGTCGGCGTAGCGGTGCCGGTTCGGGCCGCGGCGCCCAAGCAGACCGGTGGGGCTTTGCCCGGAGCGGCGAGCGAGCCGGCCGTCGAGCTCAGCGCCAAGGCGAGCCCCGAGGCTTCGAACGCATCGCCCGCTCGCGAGCGCGCCCCCCGGGCCAAGAAGCTGGAGAAGCCAAAGGTGGGGGAGGATCCCGCGCAGGTGACCGAGGCCGTGCGTGCCCTGCGCAAGCAGGGGGATCCGGCGCGAGCCCAGGCCCTGCTTGAGCACTATTTGAGCGCCAATCCGGGCGGCGCTCTGGCAGAGGACGCGCTCGCGTTGGCGATCGAAGCCGCCGCCGCGCGCAAGGATCCGCGCGCGGCCGACTATGCGCGTCGCTACCTGTCGAACTACCCGCAGGGGCGCTTTCGCAGGGTGGCAGTGCAAGCCCTCGGTCGTTAGACCGGACCGTCGCCCGAAGTCACGGGGGCCTGCCGGTGGCCAGGGGCCGGTGCTAGGTGACCCGTCCATGCCAAAGTCGCTAGGACCAAGTAGCAGCCAGCGCCGGGCTGCGCTCGAGCCGGACGCGATCGTGATTCGCGGTGCTCGCGAGCACAATCTGAAAAACGTCACGGTCAGGATCCCCAAGCACAGCTTGGTCGTGCTGACCGGGGTGTCGGGCAGCGGCAAGTCGTCCTTGGCCTTCGACACGCTCTACGCGGAAGGGCAGCGGCGCTACGTCGAGAGCCTTTCCAGCTACGCCCGGCAATTCCTGGGGCAGATGGAGAAGCCGAAGTACGACACGATACGCGGGCTCTCGCCGACTATCTCGATCGAGCAGAAGACGGCCTCAAGCAACCCGCGCTCCACGGTGGGCACCGTCACCGAGGTGCACGACTACCTGCGCGTGCTCTACGCGAGCATCGGCGTGCAGCACTGCCCGAAGTGCAACGTCAAGGCGGCCGGGCAATCCGCCGAGGCCATCGTGCGCGCGCTTTTGGCTTTGCCGAAGGGTGAGACGGTCACCATCTTGGCGCCGCTTCTGCGTCAGCGAAAGGGCGAGCACAAGGACCTGTTGGAGCGCGTCCAAAGCCGAGGCTTCGCGCGCCTGCGCATCGACGGGCGCATCGTCCGGTTGGGGCAGGAGCCCATCACGCTCGACAAGAAGTCGAAACACGATCTGGACATCGTGGTGGATCGCATCAAGCTCGACGCCACGGCGCACGCGCGCCTGACTGATTCGGTGGAAACGGCTCTGCGCGAAGGGGAGGGCAAGCTGTCTTGTTTGTACGCTGACCAAGAACGCCCCTTCAGCGAGAAGAGCGCGTGCCCCGAGTGCGGGCTGTCTTTTCAGGAGCTGTCGCCGCTTTCCTTCTCCTTCAACTCGCCGCTCGGCTTTTGTGCGGAGTGCAACGGATTGGGCTCGCGACCAGAAATGGACCCTGAGCTGGTGGTGCCCAACCCCGAACTCTCCATTCGCGGCGGAGCGATTGCTCCCTGGGCGTCGGCCGTGGCGCGCGGCGAGGGCTGGACGGCAGCGACCGTGGAG
>JANNWK010001126.1:0-2024 GCA_031408355.1 Myxococcales bacterium | reverse complement strand
TTTCGTGAAGAACATCGACCGCGAGTCGCGTGGCCCGATGATCATTCTGAGCCGGCAGTCACCGTCGCTCGTCGATAATCTGTTTGAGGCCGTGGTCCCCGAGATCTACGAGGGCATCGTCAAGATTGTCGGGGTTGCTCGGGAGCCGGGCTCTCGCAGCAAGATCGCGGTAACGACCCGCGATTCCGACGTTGACCCGGTTGGCGCGTGCGTTGGCATCAAGGGCTCGCGCGTGCAGGCCGTCGTTCAGGAGCTTCGCGGCGAGAAGATCGACATCGTCCCGTTCGATCCCGATCCGGCCCGCTACATCATCAACGCGATTCAGCCGGCCGAAGTGAACAAAGTCATCGTTGACGAGTCCGACCACCGCATGGAGTTGGTCGTACCCGACGAGAAATTGTCGCTCGCCATCGGTCGTAAGGGTCAGAACGTACGACTGGCCGCCCAACTCACCGGCTGGAAGCTCGACATCATCAGCGACAGCAAGTTCCGCCAGATGGAGGACGAAGCGCTGGTGGTACTGAAAGAGATCGACGGCGTGGACGAGGAGCTCGCCAAGGCCATTTTCCGGCTCGGTTTCCGCGCCCTTGAAGAGATCTCTGAGGCTGCGGTCGAAGAGCTGGCGCAGATCGAGGGCGTGGCAACCGAGGAGCGGGCGACCGAGCTCAAGCGCGCTGCCGATTCCACCACCGAGCGGCTTCGCCGGGAGCGCATTCAGCGGGCCTCTTCCCAGATCGAGCCGCTTACGGAGCGCGAGAAGCTGCGCTTCGTGCCTGGGGTCGGACTGCGCACCCTGCAGTTGCTCGAGGAGGCCGGTTACCGTGCTGTGGCCGACCTTGCTCGCGAGGACGCCGACAGACTGGCGATCCGGACGGGCCTTGGTATCAAGAAGGCCCGACAAATTCAGCAAGGCGCCGAGTACTTCCTGCGCTCCGAAGCGCATGAAATCGAGGCGACGCGTGCTCAACTGGCGGTAGCTCGCGCCGCCGAGGCTGCCGCGGCTCCAGCCACGGACCCGTCCTGAAGCCAGAGGGAGCAGCCAGCAACGTGCCCACCCTTCGGTCCTGTGTCGGTTGTAGAGCCAGCGGTTCGCCGCAGGATTTGGTGCGACTTGTGGTCGGCCCCGAGGGCGAGGTTGTGCCCGACATGGGCGGCGGCGCGTTTGGGCGCGGGGCTTGGGTGCACCCGCGAGCCGAATGCGTCCATGGCGCGGTGCGTGGTGGCTTGAGCCGCGGCCTGAAGACCAAGGTGACTGCCGACACCGTGCAGGTCACCGGCCTGCTGCGTGACGCGGCGTCTCGTCGAGCCGTGTCGTTGCTACAAGCTGCCCAGCGAGCGGGCAGGGCGGCGCTAGGCACGACCGCGCTCGAGGAAGCCGAACGCGACGGGCGAGTCGAGCTCCTGGTGCTGGCGGCCGACGCCAAGGCTTCAGCCGCGCTGGGGGCGGTTCAGCGCCTCGCCGCCCGCGGTCGGGTGAGGCTGTTCAAGACGAAGCGCGAACTCGGCGCCGCCCTGGGGCGCGACGAACTCGCTCTTGTCGGGTTGCTTTCCGTGGACCTCTCTCAAGAGGTCTCCCGCATGATTTCGGTGTCCGAGCTCGATGAGCCCGGAAGAGCGCACAGAGTGACGGAGGTTGGATGACGATCAAGCTACGCGTGTACGAAGTCGCTCGCGATTTGGGCATGGACAACAAGAGCCTCGTTTCGTTGCTCCAATCCGTCGGTGTGCCAGACGTACGTAACCATATGAGTGCGATTGGCCCAGAGGTCGTGGACCGCGTGAAGCGGCACCTCGAGAAGGCGAAGTCCCCGAGCACGGTCGAGGAGCGCATTCGTCCGACCGTCGTCAAGCGTCGCGCAGCGGGGGCTCGTGCGGAAGCGTCGTCGCCCGTCGCCTCTGCGGTGCCTGTCGCGGCAGCATCCTCTCCCTCAGTCTCACGAGCTGAGGCGTCGTCGCCCGGCCACGCGCCGGTGGCTCCACCCGTCGAGGTAAGGTCGCGCCCAGCGGTTTCTCCCCCGGCGGCT
>JANNWK010001125.1:0-6332 GCA_031408355.1 Myxococcales bacterium | reverse complement strand
TCGCTCAGCACTTCAACCAGGACCACGGGATTGATCGCGGCCTCGGGGTCCGCGGGCGAGCGTTCGATGTGGCCGCAGATGACCGTGACATCGGGGTAGGTCGACAGATCGGTCTGGTCCACACGCACCTTCGCGTCCGCTGAGCCAGAACGCAAGCAAAGTCCTCACGCTCCGGAGAGGCGCTGTTCACGTAGTCGAAGTGACTCGAGCCGCAGGGTGGCTGCTGAATCCACGTTTGAGATGTAGCGCTCCGCGCGAAAGGTCCGACCGTTCCTGGTCTCGACGCCGACGACGCGAAGCGACTGTCAGTCCAGGGCTCGAATGGCACCTTCACCGCCGCCTGCTCGCGACCCCAAACGGCTATTCAGTACAGGTGCGAAACACAAACGCTGTGCGGCTCGGGCGCAGGCATGGGCGACTGCGCCCCCTACCCCACGGGCCGCGTGGTTTCGGTAATGGTGCCGTGCACGACCGAATGGCGTGACGGTGCCTGTACGGATTGAGAGGTGCGCCCGCGACGCCGCGGGGCGCTTTTGGGCTTCTGAGGCGGCCAGCACCGCTCTCAAATGCAGTGTCCGGGCCGCACGTACGCGCGGTTGTCAGCGGCGTTGCAATCCACGAGCCCGGCAGCCCCGAAGCTGAGCTGATAATCGAGGCGGAACGGACCCGAAATCAAGGCTCGCCTCTCGGCGGGAGCCAACTCAATCGCGCCCGTCACGAAGGCCCCCGATTCGACCTCCGTGAGCACCACGTCGCCGACGAAACGTTCGCCGCCGCGATTTTCAACGGCGAAGGTGGCGCTCGCGGTCTGGCAGCTCGAGCAGCTGCGCACGCCGAGCGCCAGGTTCGGACCGTCACAAACCGGGACCTCGGGCTGAGTCGCGTCCAGCCACTCGAACTTGTCCAGCGCAAGGCCAGCGCCGCAGCTTGCACCATCGCTGCCGTCACAGTCCGCGTCCACGCCGTCGCCGAACCGCTCGAGCGCGCGCGGGTAACGAGCCGCATCGTCGTCCGCGCAATCGCCGCGCCAAGCCGAGTAGCCAGCTTCCGCGTGGAAGCACAGGGGCTCACCCGCCCCGTAGCCGTCGCCGTCCTGATCGACATAGAACTGGTCGATGGCCTCTGCGTCCTGGTCGTCGCAGTCGTACGGCCCCGGCTCGGGCGTCCATTCGAGCACGTACGGGCAGCGGTGCAGCTCGGCGGGCGCGTCGTCGCCCACGCAGCGCTCGCTCACCGCCCCATCGCCATCGCCGTCGCCGCACAGGCCTTGCCACGCTGTCGGATCGGCATCATCGCAATCGCGCTCAGCGGGCGTGGTCAAGAAGATGAAGCCTTCGACCAAGCCGTGCTCAGCGCAAACGCGGAGCGAGCTCTCGGTGGTGGCTGGATGACCATCGCCGTCGGCGTCGGCGTAGATGGGCGTCATGGTGCATGGCTCGACCTTTGTCGGAGGCGAGTCCATGGCGGGTGCCGACGAGGGCTCAGGCTCGACCAGACAGCTGCAAAGCGCACTGGCTAGCAGGAGCAGGACCACGCTTGCCCTCCGCAACGGCCTCGTCGGTTTCACCGGTTTCATCAGTTTCACCAGCCCTTGTGCGCCAGGGTTTCAGAGGCAACCGAGCGGCGTCAAGGGCGTGGGCGAACTTCGGCGTCGGCTTGCTTCAGGACCCATTGCAAGAGCGCCAGCGCCAAGCCGCCGCCAGGGCCCTTTCTTGCATCGGCGATCCCTCGGTCACGGACGCGCTCGCCGCGAACCCAGACATCGACACGGGTACGCTCGAGCGCTTTGGCGCCCCCGCAGCGCTCGGCCTGGCTCGAATCGTCGCGGACCCTTGCGTCCGTGCGCCGACGGTCGCTCGGTCTCCTCTAGCAGGTAGCGGGCGCCCCTCGCGCTACGGCGCTAAGCGCTCAACGCGCCAAGCCGCGTCCGCTCCGTCCGCTCCCCCTCCCCGCCGATAGCAGAAGCGATCGTGCAGTCGGTCCGCGCGTCCGAGCCACAGCTCGACCAGCTCGGGGAAGACCAAATATCCGCCCCAGAACGCCGGCCGCGGGATGGGGCCGCCCTGGAAGCGCGCCTCGACTTCGGTCACTTGGGCGCTGAGCGCGCTCCGCGTCGCGACGGCTTCGCTCTGGGGCGAAGCCCACGCGCTGAGCTGGCTGCCTCGCGGACGCTTTGCGAAGTAGCTGTCGGACTCGGCCGGCGTGGCGCGTTCAACGCGGCCTTCGACGCGCACCTGCCGCTCGCGCAGCGGGAAGTGCATGACGAGGGCGGCGTGCGGGTTCAGCTCAAGCTCGCACGCCTTGCGGCTCGCGTAGTTCGTGACGAAGAAGATGGCCTCGCGCACGATGCCCTTGAACAGCACGATGCGCGCCGACGGGCGCCCCTCCGCAGTGGCGGACGCCAGGGTCATGGCATCGGGCATAGGATCGCCCGCTTGACTCGCCTCGGCGAACCAAGCGGCCAACACGAAAAGCGGGTCCGGACCGGGCGCCTCGGCCGCGGCGTCACTCAGGGGGCTGGGAGAGACAGGCATTTCTCCGGCGGAGCTTCACACGCGATAGCCGGCGTCGAAAGCCATTTATGGCTCCTTTCCGTGCAGCTTGGCGCGGGCGCGCCGCGCCTGGGGAAGGATCCGGCTGGCCCGGGCGTAGGCTGTTGGCTAGCATTGCTTGCGAGTGCGAGGAGGCACTGACCCATGGCGCTGCGATTTATCCCCCGTTCCCCGACTCCGCTGGCCACCCGCTTGGCGCTGCTCACGTTCTTGGGCGCGACCAGCGCCCTCGCCGCCGACGAGCCGCTGCCGCTGGATGGTGCCAACGCCGCTATCACGCTGGCCCGGGAGCTCATCGACAAGGCCCCCACCGGCAACGCCGAGTCCGAGCAGCACCGCAAGAAGGCCAGCGAGCTTTTGGTGCGCGCCCAGGGCGAGCTCATCAAGGCCAAAGCCAAAGCCAAGGACGCTCCGTAGCGGCGCTGTGGCCGGTCTTGAGCGCGAAACGCGGCATCGGCTCGCGCCTCGCCCGGGCCTAAGTTATACCCGCGGGCGATGCGACTCTTAGTCAGCGGCGGTGCCGGTTTCATCGGTAGTCATGTGGTCCAGCAGGCCCTGGCGGCGGGGTTCGAGGTCGCGGTCCTCGACAACTTCTCGACGGGCAAACGACACAACGTCCCCGAAGGGGTGCGGATCTTCGAGTGTGATCTGCGCGATCGCGAGGCGACGTTCGCGGCGGTCCGTGACTACCAGCCCGATCTGGTGAGCCACCAGGCGGCGCAGGCCAGCGTCTCGGTCAGCGTGCGGGACCCGCGGCTTGATCTGGACATCAACGTGATGGGCGGGCTCAACCTGCTGGACGCTTGCACGGCCACGGGCGCCAAAGTCGAGCGCTTCGTGTTCGCCAGCACCGGGGGCGCCATCTACGGCGAGGTTCCGGAGGGCGAGCTGGCCCGAGAGGATCGCGGCTTCGTGCCCAAGAGTCCGTACGCCATCAGCAAGCTGGCCTTCGAGCAATTGCTCGGCATTTACCGTGAACACCGTGGGCTACCGGTCAGCGTGCTCCGTTACGCCAATGTCTATGGTCCGCGCCAAGATCCGCACGGTGAAGCGGGGGTGATCGCCATCTTCTTCGACAGCGCCTTGGCGGGCCGCAAACTGCTGGTGTTTGCCAAGAAGACCTTGGGCGACGGCGGCTGCCTGCGGGACTACGTGTTCGTGAGCGACGTGGCTCGCGCCAACATGCTGGCGCTTTCCGGCAAGCTGCAGCATCCGGTGCTCAACGTGGGCACGGGACATGAGACGAGCACCCAGGCGCTGGCCGAGCAGATCGCGAGCTTGACCGGCGGCCACTCGACCCTCGAGCACGTTCCGTTGCGACCTGGGGATATCGAGCGCTCCGTGCTCGACACGACCCGTTGCCGCGAGGCCCTGGGCGAGCCCACGGGGCTCAGCGAAGGACTCGCTGTGACGGCCCGCTGGTACCGTGAGCGCAGCTAAGTCCCTCCCCGCTTGGCGCTGGGCGCTGGCCTTGTGCGTTGCCGCAGCCCAGGCAAGCTGTCAGCGGCCCGAGCCTAAGGCGCCGCTCTCGCTCGACTCCGAACGAGCCCGTCCGTCACGCGGCGCCGCGGCGCAGCAAGCTCCGGCGGCCAACGCCGTGCCCTCCGCGAGCGCGCCAGCCGACGGCGAGCACGAGGAGCACGCCGACGAGCTCGACGATTCCGGCGAAACCGACGAGCTGTTGGCCGCCGCTGAAACCGGCGCCGCTCCGCCTCACCCGCTCGACGGCTGGAGCGACGAGCGTATCTGGGCGACGCTGCAGTCCGATCTTCCGTCGCTCGGCTCGATGTCGGTGGGAAGCGCCAACGCCGGCTCGCTTATCAACGGGGTGCAGGCCGTTGAAAGCGCCCTCTACCGACCCGTCAGTCCGAGCGGGAGTTGGGCGACGCAGGAGACGCTCGACTACCTCACCCGCTCATTGGCCAAGGTGCACGAGGAGTTCCCCGATACCCCACCGCTCGCGCTGGGCGACATCAGCGGCCAACAGGGCGGCTCCGCGCGGCCGCACCTGTCTCATCAGTCCGGGCGAGACGTGGACATCGCTTACTTCTACAAGGATTCCGGGCGTTGGTATGCCCGCGGCACCGCGAAGAACCTCGATCTGCCGCGCACCTGGGCGTTCGTTCGCGCGCTCCTGAGCGAGACCGATGTTGACCTCATCCTCATCGACCGTTCCATTCAGACGCTTCTCGAACAATACGCTTTGGCAGCGGGTGAAGATCCAGCCTGGCTGAGCGGCGTTTTCAAGGGAGTTCCCGGCCGGCTGCGACCCATCATCCGACACGCGCCGGGCCACGCCACCCACATTCATATTCGCTTCTTCAACCCGCTAGCCCAGGAGACGGGGCGGCGCTGCTTCGAGCTGCTGCTTCGGGCCAAGCTCGCTCAGCCAGCGCAGGGCTACGTGAGCCATCGCGTGAAGAAGAATGAAACCTTGGCGATGATCGCCAAGAAGTACGGCACGACGGTAGCGCGCCTGCGGGCCGCCAACGGCCTCAAGTCGACGTTGATCCGCGAGAAGCGCCTGCTCACCATCCCCGTCGCGCGCCGGGGGCCCACGCAGCGCCCGGAGCGGCTACGGATCCCCGAGCGCCGCATCCCGCCTGCTCGGCGCGAACTTTAGCCGCCGCCCACCAGGTGCACGATCTCCACGACGTCGCCGTCGCAGAGCGGCGTGGTCGGGTGCAGAGCGCGCGGGACCACCTCCCGGTTTCGCTCCACTGCCACAGGGCCATCGGTGAGCTTGAGCGCCTCCACCAGGCCGCGCACCGTGAGCCCGTCCGGGTGGTCAGCGGCTTCTCCGTTCACGGTCAAACGCATGGCCCCGAAGCCTTCCCTAGCCAAACTGGCGGAGCAAGCCCAGCTCGGGCTAAAATCCGGGCCCGTGCGGATTTCTCGTGTCGCTCTCGGCCTGGTGCTGGCTTCCAGCCTTGCAGGAGCCGTGGCGGGCGTCTGGCCGTCGCTGCAAAGAGCGCTCCCGGAGCCAGCGCGGGTGACCCTGGCGGGGCGCGTGCCCGGCGCCAACCTGGACGCTTGGCTCTCGCTCCGCGCGCGGCAGGAGGCCGAGCGCGAGCTGCTCGTCTCTGAGCCCGAAGGGTCGTTCGTCGTGAGCCGTAGCGCCCTCGGGCTGTCGCTCGACGTGGACGCGGCCCGGGCAGAGCTCAGCCGGCCTCGTGGTCGCGTGCCTTGGCTCGCTCGACTGCGTGTCGCCCTGGGTGCCCCGCCACCGGAGCCGCTCGATATCGCGCCCAGCTACCGTTTCGATGCGAGCGTCGCGGCCAGCTGGCTGCAGTCGGTGGCGCCCAGCCTGCACCGCGCAGCCATCGACGCTCGGCTGGATCTTGCCGGGCACCGCCGCGTTGAAGCGGCGTCGGGGCGCGAGCTCTCGCTTGGCGCCACGCTCGCGAAGCTGGCAGCGCTGGGTGACGCCGACACCGTCAATTTGTCGTTCATCGAAATCGAGCCGGCCATCAAGTCCAGCGCCCTGGCCGACATCGATCCTTCGCTCGTCCTCAGCCAGTACGAGACCGATTTCGCCAAGCGCGGCGGGCCGCGGGTGAAGAACATCGCGCTGGCCGCGCGCTACCTGGACGGCACCCTGATGGCGCCCGGCGAGCTCTGGAGCTTCAATCGCACGGTGGGGGCGCGCACCGCCGAACGCGGCTTCGTGGACGCGCCGGTGATCGTGGCCGACGAGCTGGAGCCGGGCATCGGCGGCGGGGTTTGTCAGGTCGCCAGCACGCTGTTTGCGGCAGCCGTCACGGGCGGGCTCGACGTGGT
>JANNWK010001124.1:0-9443 GCA_031408355.1 Myxococcales bacterium | reverse complement strand
CTTCGCACAGCGCATTGCCGCCGACGGCACGCTCGTCTCCGGCAACCTGCGGCTTTCGCCGGCAGGGATGCAGGGTGAGTCGCCGAGTATCGCGCTCGGGCAGGACACGCTCGGCCTCGCCTTCACCTCCATTTCGCCCGCCGGCGACGTGCGCGTCGTCTTCATGACCAGCTCGCCCTCGTTCGGGTCCCCCTCAGCCCCAACGACGATCGACTTCGCAGATCCTGTCTCGCCGCTCGTCACCGCCGTGAACGGCAAATACGTCGTCACGTTTTCGCAGCAGGATGTGGGCGTGGGGCCGGCGATCTTCGGCACCGTGCTCAACGCGGACGGCGGCGTGGCGGTCCTTCCCCAACCCGTCACCGTGGGCGCGGCGCACGCGCGCAGCCACGCCACGTACTCCTTCGGGGACCGATTCGTGATGGTCTGGGCTGACGACCACGACGGCGTCTATCAACTGTACGCGCAGCTCTTCGACGACAGTTTGTCTGCACTCTCGCCGCGCCAGCGTCTGACCAACACCGACGCCGACGCGTACGGCCCGGCGATTGCGCCTGCATCGGACGGCTCGCTGGGTGTGCTCTTCACCGCGGAATCGGCTGGACAGAAGCAGGTCTATTTCACGCGCCTCGAGTGCCAGCCGTTGCCTGAGTTACCGGCCCCGTCGCCGTAAGCCGCAGGGCCTGGCTCAGACGGGCCGAAGCGTTCTGGGTCCGGCCTGGTGGACTTTGCCTGGCAGGTGGCGACCGACCACCGCCTCGGCCACTCGCCCTGCCTCGATCAGCAGCTCAAGATCCACGCCCGTTTGCACGCCCATGCCAGCCAGCATGTAGACCAAGTCCTCGGTGGCCAGATTCCCAGCGGCCCCAGGTGCGTAGGGGCAGCCACCGATACCGGCGACCGAGGCGTCGAAGTCTCGCAGCCCTAGATCGAGCCCAACCAGAGCGTTGGCCAGCGCGGTGCCTCGCGTGTCGTGGAGGTGGAGGGCCAGCTGCTCCGCGGGAAATTCACTCAGGAAGGCTCGCAAGAGCTCTCGGGTTTGCAGCGGGGTTCCGACGCCCACCGTGTCGCCGAGCGAAACTTGGTAGCAGCCAAGCGCCAGCAGCTGACGGGCGATCGCAATACTGACGCTCACGGCAACGTCGCCTTCGTACGGGCACCCCCAGACGGTCGACACGTAGGCGCGGACCTGCAGGCCGGCTTCGCGCGCGGGCACCACGACCTCTTCGAAGGTTTCCAGGGACCGCGCGATACTCTTGTTGGTGTTCTTCCGATTGTGGGTCTCGCTGGCCGACATGAAGACGGCGATCTCCTTGAGGCCTGCCGCGCGCGCACGCTCGAAACCCTTGGCGTTGGGGACCAGCGCCGATAACACCACCCCCGGCGGCACCTGCGCTGCGTGCGCGAGGGCGTCGGCGTCCGCCAGCTGGGGAACCCAGCGCGCCGAGACGAAACTGGTCAGCTCAATGCGTTTGAGCCCGGCCGCCACGAGCGCGGCTAGGAGCTGCAGCTTGCCTTCGAGCGGGATCGGCGTCGCCTCGTTCTGCAGGCCATCCCGAGGTGAGACCTCGTAGATCGAGACGCTATCTGGCAGGTGGTCGAGCACCTAACGCTGCCCGCGCGCGATCTGCTTTGGGGGAACCAGGGCTGTCACTACTCGTCCTGTTGCCTGGGGTGGCTCGAACTCGCCAGAGTATACCCCGCCCGCGGCGCTATAAGTCCAGCAGCCTCATCTGGCGCTGCCTGGGGTGCGGCGTGAACTCTATGGGGTACTCGCCGGTCCAGCACGCCACGCAGAAGGAGTCCTTGTCCAATGGCCGGCTTTCCTGGAGGAGCGGCAGAGAGCGAGCCCCGCCACGACCGGTGCTGGTACGCCTTGCTTGGACAACCGCCTCGATCATCGCGTCAAGCGGCAGGTAGGCCAAGGTGTCGCTGGTGATATACTGGTTGATCTCGTCCACCGAGTGGCTCGAAGCGATCAGTTCGCCGCGGGTGGGCGTGTCGATGCCGTAGTAGCAAGGCCACTTGGTGGGAGGGCTGGAGATGCGCATGTGCACCTCCTTGGCGCCGGCGTCGCGTAGCATCTTGACGATCTTGCGACTGGTCGTGCCGCGCACGATGCTGTCGTCCACGACCACGACGCGCTTGCCCTCGAGAACCGAGCCGATTGGATTCAACTTCAGGCGAACGCCGAAGTGTCGAATGCTCTGCTGCGGCTCGATGAAGGTTCGCCCCACGTAGTGCGACCGCACGAGCCCAAGCTCGAAGGGGATTTTCGCCTCCTCCGCGTAGCCGATGGTCGCGGGGACACCGGAGTCCGGGACGGGGATCACGACGTCGGCGTCGACACCGTGCAGCTGCGCGAGTCGGCGGCCCAAGTTCTTGCGCGCCTCGTACACGCTGATTCCGTCGATCGTCGAGTCAGGTCGCGCGAAGTAGACGTACTCGAAGACGCAGCTCTTCCGCGGCGCTTCAGCGAAGGGGTGGAGGCTTCTGGCGCCGTGCTTGTCGATCACCAGCATTTCGCCCGGCTCGATGTCGCGCACGAACTTGGCGTCGATTAAGTCGAAGCTGGAAGGTTCGCTGGCGACCACGTGGGCGCCCGTTTCTGGCATGGTGCCCAGGCACAGGGGTCGGATCCCCATGGGGTCGCGCACGGCAATCAGCGACTCGGGAGTCAGGCAGACGAGCGAATAGGCCCCCTGCACCTGGCTCAGAGCGTCGGCGATGCGGTCCTCCGGGGCGCGCTGCTTGCTCAGCGCGATCAGATGCACGATGGCCTCAGTATCCCCGCTGGTCTGGAAGATCGAGCCTCGCTCCTCAAGACCCTCCTTGACCAGATCGGCGTTGGTGAGGTTCCCGTTGTGCGCGACCGCTACCGAGCTCCTGGCGTAGTCGACCGCGATGGGTTGCGCGTTCTTGAGGAACGAACCTCCGGCCGTCGAGTAGCGCACGTGACCAATCGCGTTGCCGCCTTTCAGCCGCGCCAAATGATCGGGCGGAAACACGTCGATGACGTGGCCCATGCCGCGGTCCTGGCTGAGCTGGTTGCCATCGCTCGTGACGATTCCCGCGCTCTCTTGGCCCCGATGCTGAAGCGCATGGAGGCCCAGGTAGGTGAGATTCGCAGCTTCCGGGTGACCGTAGATACCGAAGACGCCACACATTGACTTAGCGGTGCCTCTCGTGAGGACGGTTTGCGGAACTCCGTCGCGCGGAGCGGTGCCACGGATCGCCGTTGGCCGCCAGTCTCGATACAGTCGGCCTAGTGGCCGATGGCGCTGAGCAGAAACGTTGGACCTGGCGGCAAGGCTACAGCTCGCACGCGTCTAGTCTACAATCGGACCTTTCCTGAGTATTCTCCGGAGTCATATGCGTGCGCTCGAAGAGTTCCTCACCTCCTGGCGCGCCAATCCGGACGCCGACGCCACGATTGCCGTTTGCTCCTTTCTCGGTTCCTCCGAGCAAGAGGATCTGATCCGCGAGGTGGGCGCGAGCGCCGAGACGTGGCACGCGGCCGAGGCCAGCGTGATGCTGGCGGTCGGGAGGATGTACCTCGACGCAGGCTTGCTGCGAGAAGCGCAGACGGCGCTCGTGACGGCAGGCAAAGCGGATGCTCGCGATTGGCGACCTTTTCGCTACCTGGGCGAGGTCTTGCTGCGCCGCGGTGACGCGCTGCGGGCCGAGAAGGTGTTGTCCCGCGCCCTTCAGCTGGAGGCCGGCCAAAGCGACGTTGAGCTCTGGCATGGGCGCGCCGTCGTGTATTCGGCGCTTCAGAAGCGTGTGGGCCCGGATGCGGTAGCAACGGAGGTTGCGCGCAGCATGCCCAAGCAGCTGTCGATCGCCCCGCCGCCGGAAAGCGATCCGCTGCCGTCGTTTGCGCCGGAAGCGCCGACCGAGCCCCGCAAAGCCGAGCCGCTGGTGGTGGCCCCGAGCCGCAAGCCGACGCTGCTCGGCTTGGCAGAGGCCCCCCTGCCGCGCTTCGACTCGGCCGACCCTGTGCGCACTTCGCAAGAACCCATTCGCCTTTCGGACTCCGACTTGGAGCAGGGCTCCGTTCCCGATCGCTTCGATTTGGCGGCCAAGCCCGGCGGTACCTTGCCTCCCCCTCCTGCCGCTTTGTTCGGTCGTGGCGCGAGCGCACCCGCCCCGCTGGCGAACGCCTTTCTGGCGCCCAAGGCCGCCGCGCAGGTCGCGGGCGCGGCCGCCAAACCCAAGCCAGCACAGCCCCTCGCGGGCCTGTTCGACGAAGAGGCCGTGACCGTCGTGACGCCGCCTCCTTTCCTAGCGCAGGCTTGGGCGAGTCCCGCGCCACCGGTGCGCGCGCCCGCGGCACACGCGCCCTCTGCACCGGTTCCTGCCCCGCGGCTTCCCTCCGCGCCGCCGCCCCCTGCGCCGCCGCCCCCTGCGCAGGTTGTGGCAGCGGCTCCGCCCGCTCCTCCTGCTCGTTCCGCGCCGCCGCCGCCGCCTCGTCCCGCGCCAACGACCTTCGGGCATTCGAACGAGAGCGCGCACCACCCCCCGCCAACCTTGGTGCTGGAACACCTGGCCCGCGTTGGCCTGTACGAACCCGGTGGCGGCGCCGCCCCCGCCTGGGAAGCTCCGCCGCGCCAGAAATCCCGCGGAACGGTGGCCATGCTGGTGGCGACGGTTCTGGTGGGCGCTGCAGGAATCGGCGGATTTCAGTACTCCAAGGGCGTGAAGGCTGAGCGTGCTCGAGAAGCCGACACGATCAACGCGCAGGTGGACAAGCTGCTCAAGTCGGGGAGCCCGCTTGACCTCAGGTCGACGGATGCACGTCTCACTCGCTCATTTGAGCTGGATTCACTCAGCCCTCGCGCCGCTCGACTCTGGCTGAGAAATCGAGTCCTCGGAGCGTTGCTGCTGCCGGGTGAGTCACGCGGTATCGACGCAGCCGTGCACCGCGGTCGAACGGTGGGGGTTCCGGAGCGAGAGCTTGTCTCCGGCAAGGTCACCTCTTTCCTGGTTGAGGGCGACCTCGCTGGCGGAGCCGCGCTGCTGGCGCGCGCCGACGCGGACTCCGGCAAGGATGCCCTGTATCAATTGGCGGCGGCCAGCGTGCTCGAGCGCGCTGGCGATCGCCGCGCGCTCGAGCGCTATCAAGCCGCGGTGCAGCTCGCGCCCGACTTGGCGGCGGCAGAGATGCTGCTTGCTAGGCTCCTGCTGCTCGAGGCAGGAGCGGAGCGAGCCAAGCCGGTGATCGAATCGCTTCGCAAGAAAACGAGCGATACTCCGGTGACCCGTGCGCTGTCCGCGCTGGCCTGGGTCGTGGGCCCCAACCGGGCCGACGACTTGCCCCAGGATGCCCGACCTCAGCCTGGTGACACGGACAAGTTGCCCGCACCGCTCGCCGCCGTCCCAGCCATGGTCGAGGCGGTTCAGGCCATGCTCAAGCAAGACTTGCGGGGCGCCTCCAAGGCCATCGACTCCGCGATTCCACTGGCCATGACGCCATCGATCGCCGCCGCTTTGGGCTTCTTGGCGATCGAGGCCGGCGACGAGATCGTAGCCCGAAAGGCCGCGTTGCGCGCGCTGCAGTTTGCGGCCGTCTACCCACGGGCTCGCACGCTCGCCGCGCGCGTTGCCCTCCTGGGTGGCCGCATCGACGAGGCCCAGAAGGCCATTGAAGAACTCGATCCCGGTTCTGCCGACGTTGCGATCGTGCGAGCCGTGGTGGCCTACGAGTCGCTCGAGTCCGCCGACCTTAGGAGCGCGCTCGAAGCGCTCGGCAACACTGCGGTGGGGCCTGCGTTCGCGGCGCTGGAGGCTGCCCCGGGCATCATTGACGGAACCACCTACCCGTCGCCGAAACGACTCGAAGAACTCGCGGCTCCCGAGATCCCTTGGGGAGAGTTCGTGGCGCTCGACGCCGCTCTCGACACGGGGAACCTAGTGCTCGCTGAGAAGCTCTTGGGTCGCCGCGAGGTCTCGCTGCTTCGCCCAGTCCACCTTCGGCGGCTCGCCCGGCTGCGGCGCCTTCAGGGCAAAATCGACGAAGCGCTGGATGCCTCGCTTGCCGCTGCCTCCGGTGGGGTGTCTACGCCCCTCCTGCTCGAGCGCTTGTACGAGCTGCTCGCGAAAGACGACGCTGCGGGTGCCAAGCAGTTGATCGGCAAGTATCCCGCGCTGCTGGGCCCGCTCGCGGGCTGGGCTGCGGTGCTGACGGACGTTGCGACCAAGCAGGTCGTGTCCGCGACGGTCCGGCTCAGCAAGCTCGAGCTGCCGCCGGACGGCTCACCCTTGGCGGTCCGCGTACTGGTGGCGCGCGCGCTCGTCGTCGGGAAAGACAAGCGCGCCAAGCCCTACCTGATCGCGCTGCTCAAGAAGTTCCCCAAGCATCCGGAGGTGCTTGCCGCCGCGGCTGCACCCTGAAGCCAGGATCTAGAAACTCAGCGGCCTGGCGCGAGCGAGCTGCCCTGGGCGCCGCCTGAAACCTTGCCTTCAATCATCATCCGGAGCTCCTCACTGTCGTTGGAGCGGCCCATCGCTTCTTCCAGCGTGATCATGCGGCGCGCGTAGAGCGAGTAGAGGGATTGGTTGAGCGTTTGCATGCCGTGCTTCTGCTGCCCAACCTGCATCTGCGTGTAAATTTGATGCACCTTGTCCTCGCGGATCAGGTTTCGAATGGCGGCGTTTGGCACCATCACCTCGAGGGCTAGGCAACGCCCGGGCGCGCCCGCACGGGGCAGGAGCAGCTGGCTTATCACACCCTCCAGGACGAACGAGAGCTGCGCGCGCACCTGCGACTGCGCATACGGCGGAAACACGTCGATCACTCGATTAATGCTCTGAATGGCCGAGTTGGTGTGCAGGGTAGCGAACACCAAATGACCCGTCTCGGCGATGGTCAAGGCCGCCTCGATCGTCTCAAGATCGCGCATTTCGCCCACCAGCACGACGTCCGGATCCTGCCGAAGCACGTACTTGAGCGCTTGCTTGAAGGTGCCGGTGTCGCTGCCGATCTCGCGTTGGTTTACGATCGAACGTTTGTGGGGGTGCAGGTACTCGATCGGGTCTTCCACCGTCATGATGTGCTGACGGGTTTCGCTGTTGATCTTGTCAAGGATGGACGCGAGCGTGGTGCTCTTGCCTGAGCCGGTGGGTCCGGTGACGAGCACTAGACCGCGTGGCTTGCTGGCGAGTTCGGCGACAATGGGTGGCAAGCCGAGTTCGTCGAAGGACAAGATCTTGAAGGGAATCGAGCGAAACGCGCCGGAGACGGCGCCGCGCTGCATGAAGATGTTGGCGCGAAAGCGTGAGAGGCTCTTCACGCCGAAGGAAAGGTCCAGCTCCTTGTTCTTCTCGAACTGGATCTTCTGCTCCTCGGTCAGCACGGAGTAGCAAAGCTGCTTGGTGTCGATCGGTGACAGTGGCGGCAGCTTCAGAGGCACGATCGCCCCATCGATACGCAAGAGCGGCGGCGAGCCCGTCGTGATGTGCATATCGCTGGCGCCCTTCTCGATCATCGCGCGCAGCAACTGGTGGAGATTGACCTTGAGCCCTTCGTCAGCGCCTTGCATTCCCTTCACCATACCGGGGCGTCAGGCCCCGCGACATAGCCGGGAACAGGCAGGCCGCCGACGCCGGTCCTCAGATTCGCAGGATCCACGTTCCACCGGTCGCGGAGACCGGGAGTGGCACAGTTGGCACAGGTCTATAGCCTTAAAACCACTGAGAAAACGCGGCGCTCTCCTGGCACAGAAACTGCTTATTGGGGGACACCGTTCGCTGGGGTGGACGGAGTGGCAGCGTGCCCGGCCGGTGGGACGGGCGGTGAGGATCGAGGGGGGGCATTAATCCGCGCCAGGGCCGCGCCGCCTCAGTCGCCCATGGTGACGCGCAGGATCTCCTCCGGCGTGGTGACGCCGGCCAAAATCTTGGTGATGCCGCTCATGCGAAGCGTGATCATGCCGCTCTTGATGGCGGCCTGCTTGAGTTCGGCGCTGGAGGCGCCCTGCAGTACGCGCTCCTTGAGATCGTCGTAGAAGCGCATGACCTCGTAGAGCGCGACGCGACCCTTGTAGCCACTGCCGTTGCAGGTCGTGCAGCCGGCACCCTTCATGATCTGAGCCCCGGCCAGGTGTTCCTCGGTCATGCCCATGTCGAGCAAGGCTTGGTGGTCGATGTCCGTCGGGCGCTTGCAATCCGCGCAGATCTTTCGGGCCAGACGTTGAGCCAAGACGAGGTTGACGCTGGCCGTGATCAAGAACGGTTCCACGCCCATGTTGAGCAGCCGTGAGATCGTCGCCGGCGCGTCGTTGGTGTGCAGGGTGGACAGCACCATGTGACCGGTGAGCGATGCCTTGACGGCGATCTCAGCGGTCTCAAAGTCGCGGATCTCGCCGACCATGATGATGTCCGGGTCTTGCCGCAGGAAAGCGCGCAGAGCCATCGCGAAGTTGAGCCCGATCTCGTCGTGCATCTGGACTTGGTTGATGCCGTGCAGGTTGTACTCAACCGGGTCCTCGGCGGTGCTGATGTTCACACCGGGTTGGTTCAGATCCGAGAGCGCGGAGTAGAGCGTGGTGGTCTTGCCGGAACCAGTTGGCCCGGTCACCAGGACCATCCCCCAGGGCTGGTCGATGGCCCACTTGAAGTCTGCCAGCGGGGCCTTGTCGAAGCCGAGCTTCGTCATGTCGAGCTGCAGGTTGCCCTTGTCGAGCAAGCGCATGACGACCTTCTCGCCCCACATTGTCGGCAAGACCGAGACGCGAAAGTCCATCTCGCGTCCCTTGCCCAGCTTCAGCTTGATGCGACCGTCTTGCGGTAGGCGACGCTCAGCGATGTCCAGCTGGCTCATAATCTTTAGGCGGCTCACCATGGCCGCCTTCAGTCTGAGCGGCGGCGTCATCTCCTCGTGCAGCACGCCGTCGATGCGGTAGCGAATTCGCAGCTTCTTCTCGTAGGGTTCGCAATGAATATCGCTCGCGCCCTTGCGAATTGCGTTCAACAGAAGCACGTTGACCAGGCGCACCACCGGCGCGTCGGCGCTAGCACGCTCCAGCTCCATGGCGTTGATCTCTTCTTCGTCCTCGCCGAAGTCGATGTCGTCGTCGCCCAGATCGAGATCGGCCATCACCTCCTCGTAGGAGGGCCCGGCGCTGTAGTAGCGCTCGATGGCAGTTTGAATGGACGTCTCGCTGGAGACGACCGGCTCGACGTTAAATCCCGTCAGGAACTTGATGTCGTCAATCGCGTTCAAGTTCGTCGGGTCACCCATGGCCACGATCAAGGACGAGCCAGAGCGCGAGACGGGGATGAGCCGATGCTTCTCACAGACATCGCGTGACACCAGTTTGACGACCTCGGCGTCGATCTCGTACTCGTCGAGATTGATCGCCGGCAGTCGGTACTGCGTGGACAGGAAGCTCGTGATCTCCCCGTCGGAGATGTAGCCAAGCTTGGCCAGCGGGCAGCAACTG
>JANNWK010001123.1:0-3875 GCA_031408355.1 Myxococcales bacterium | reverse complement strand
CGAGCCGTTCGCGGAGGACGAGCGCTACGCGTTTGGATTTGACCTTGCTGCGGCCAGCAGTGACGCCAAAATCGTGAATTTTGTCGGCGATGAGGCAGCCGAAGCGGCCTATACGACCATGATAGCGAGCGGGGCTAGCGTCATGTACATCGGCACGGCGACGTTCAAAGGCCAGGACTGCGACTCGTCGGACAGCAGCTACGACTTCTCTCAGCTCCCGACGGAGATCCCCTTCAGGCTCGCGTTCGAGACGCCCACTCGCTTCAGCAACTGCCAGAACGAACGTAACCAGGGCCAGGCTTTCGACGGCGAAGAGTTTCAGCGTGGTGTGGCCATGGCAGCGAACGCCACCACGCTCGCTCAGATCACGCTCCACCTCGAGCACCCCTTCTTCAGTGCCACCGAGCACGATCCAAGCCTCTATTTTGGACAGATGGCCGCACAAATCGCCAACCAGCCGCCGGATACCAGCCTGACGCTGGCCGACCTCGTGGGCGTGGATCCCACCGCCATTACCGACGGCGAGGGCAAGCCTTTACCTTTTCGGAGCTGCGACGGAAGCCGCCTGCCAACCGGCAAGCAACTGCGTTTCGAGACAGGCTCGGTACCCGTCGATCCCGGAGCGGAGCCCGAGGTGGCGCTGCGCGACTACCGTGATTTTGTGCAGTACGTCCAAAGCACTCAGGGGCATCTCAACGGGGGCGAGGGCCTCTGCTTCGTAGAGCGGCTCTACCCTTCACCGCCGTGAAGGGTCATGCCCGCCGCACCACCAGGCCACTTTCTCAGACCAGCCCGGTGAGCGTGCCGGTCGTGAGCTTGGCGTCAGGTTGGGTGCCAAACGCGTCGAGTTCGACGTCAAACGCCTGAGCCACCGAAACGAGCAAGCGACTGTTGGTAATCGGCGTGTAGTTCGCGTCGTTCTCGCCGCACCAGGGGCTATCCGGAGGACAGTCCGCGCCGAGCTTGAGGCGGCGCCCCATCCGAAACTTGCCGTTGGCGCCACCTGCCAAGAGCGTCGGCACGTTGCGGGAGCTGTGCAGCGAAGGATTGCCCATGTCGCTCGTGACATAGATGAGTGTGCTATCGAGCGCGCCAAGCTCGTCGAGCTTTTGCATGAGCCGCGCGACCTTGGAATAGCTGTAGCGGTTGAACTGGGCGAGCGGCAACCAACTAGCGGGGTTGCCGGCGCCAGGACGGCCGTTGTTGCCGACCGGCGAAGCATCGTAGGTGTGGGCCACCGAGCCGTGATTGTCCACGGGCAAGCCCAGGGGGTTACCGGCGTACGACAGGTCGTTCAGGTAGAGCGTCGCAAAGCGAGTGAGATCACAGGCAAGCGCCTGCGCCAGCACGTCGATGTGAGCGTCGGTGATGGCGTCGAAGTACGGTTCCCCGCCATTGTACTGTTTGAGTTCGGGGAAGCGCGCGGAGTCTGGCCTGGTCGGAACCATGCAGCTGGCGCCCGAGCCCTTGCCTCCACCGAGCTGCTTTTCGAGTTCAGACAAGGAGGTGAGGTGCTGGTCGAGCTTCAATTGCTCTTCGGGCGCGAGCTTGACGCGCAGCCGATTGACGTCCCACTTGGCGTAGTCGATGACGCTCTGGCCCAGCTTGCGGCGCCGTTCGGCCGCGGCCAGCGCCGCCGGGTCGTCGCCCACCACCACGCCGTCGAACAGCAGATCGAAGGCTTTGCCTGGATCGATGAGCTTCGGCAGTGGCACACCTCCCTCGCCGTAAGAAAGCGTCAAGCCCGATTGAGTGCCATCGACGCCCACGCCGAGAGCGAGGCTGGTCACGCGCGTGCCGCTCCCGAGCCCCTTGGTGACGGCCAGATATTGGTCGAGCGAGATGTTCTGGGGCTTGGCTCCGCCTTCGATTCGGCTGCCCGTGAGGATGGTCCCAGCCGTGTCGTGCCCGTTGGCATTTGAGAGCAAGTCGAGCCCCTCAATCGGTAGGATCCTGTCCTTGAAACTCCTACCGTAAGTGGCTGCGTCGTCGAAAGGCTGCAGCGAGCAGTTCTCGTAGCTGAGATCGAAGCTCGTCTCGGTATCGCCGGCCTGCATCGCCCAGTACTCGGCCGAAACACCATGCGGGTGGTAGATGGTGACGAACTTGAGCGGCAGCGCCTCGCCAGCAGCCTGCGCCACCGAGTTTTCCAGGAGCCTGGCGAAGGGGAGGCCCGCGAAGCCCGCCCCCATCGCGCGGAGAAAGGCGCGACGCGAGCCCAAGAGACGGCTCATTGCGCCCTCCGGTAGAGAAAAGAGGGACTCGTGATGTAGGCCACCAACGTCTCCGTAATTTGACCCTCCGCGGCCGCCGTTACCGAGCTCCAGTGCTTCACGAATTCATCCTCGCTGGGCTTGACCGTCGCCGCGCTACTTCCCGCCAGGGCTCTGAACGCATGTCGGGCGAAGCATTCCCTCACCTGCGCGCTCTCGGCCATCGCCGAAACCAGCTCGTTGCTGTCGGCGTAGTTCCCGTCGAAATCCGTCCCAGCAATGACCACCCCGCTGACAACAGGCTGTCCGTTATCCAGCGTCCGATGCTCGCCCATGCCATCGAATTGCTCGAAGGCGAAGCCAAAATTGTCGATCTGTTGGTGGCACGCAGCGCACTTCGGATCCGCGGAATGAATCGCGAACCGCTCACGGGTTGTCTTGCTCAGGTCGGGAAGCGGCGGCACGACCGCGCCGACCAGGTCCACCGGATCCGCCACTGTCATGCAGGCTACGCGCCGCATCAGCGCCACGCCTCGCAAGACCGGCGCGGTCTCGTGAGCGTGGGCGAAGACGGACAAGAAGGCCCCTTGGTTCAAGATCCCAAGGCGACTGGGCACCGAGACTTCAGCGAAGCCGCTACCGGAGAGCCCGCTGACGCCATAGACGGCCGCGAGCTCAGGGTTGGCCACAGTCCAGTTCGCGGACAAAAGCTGGCCCAGCATGCCGCCCTTCTGCGCCACCAAGACCTGAACGAACTCGGTCGTCTCCTGTTCCATGGCCGCCTTCGCCCCGGCAAACTTGGCGTACACGTTCGAGTCCTTGGCGGTGTCTCCGATCCTATCGATCCCTAGCCATTCGCGGACGACGCGCACGACCCGATCGCGAGCTTCCGTGGTTAGCAGGGCCTGAACGGCCGTATGGCGGCCAGCAGGCGTATCGAGCTCTCCGCTCTCCGCGCTCGCGACCAGATCGGCCTTGGGCGGACGCCCCTGGATCAGATAGCTGATGGAACTGGCCAGCTCGTGGGGCGTGAGCTTGATGTTGGCTCCGCCCTCACCGATCTCCGTGAGGTAGAGAAATGCGGCTGATTGCAGCATGGCCCGCACGACCAGCTCGATGCCGTCTTCGTAGCTCGCTCCCTCAGCGCCCACCCGGTACACGCTGAACAGTTGGCTGGCTTCATCCTCAGCCAGCGGGCGGCGGTAGGCCTGCTCGCCAAAAGTTCGAATGAACGTGCTGGCACAGGCCTCCGCGCCCGTCGCGGGGTCGGCACACGCGGCGCGCTCGAGCGCGTGGAGCCGCACGTCAGCCGCCAATAGGCGCGCCGCCTCCGCCAATTGTCCGGCATAGACGGGATCGACCCGCTGAGCATCGTTGACGGTGAAGCCGTTTTGGCGAGAGTCGGGCACGAAGCTTTTGGTGATGGCCACGGCTGCGTCACCGACCAACTCCGTCACGGAGGCTTGATACTCAGCGTTGGCGAGGCGTCGAATGCGCGCAGGCAGCAGCGTCGACACGTCCGTGCCCGGCGGCAAGGTCACGCCGCCGCCCCAGCTCGCGGCGCCGCCGACGTGGCTTGTTCCGCCCGAGCCTGTACGGTCTGGCGGCGCGCCGGAGCCCGCGGCCTCGCAGCCCTGCGACAGCAGCCCAAACAGGCAGGGG
>JANNWK010001122.1:0-2318 GCA_031408355.1 Myxococcales bacterium | reverse complement strand
CGCGCAATGGCCGCGCCGCCCGGATACTCGACCTTGAGGTAGCGCGTGAGAACCTGCGAGTTCTTCAGCGCCGGTCCACCCAGGGCTTTACGGATGACGTCCGCACAAGGACCTGCCGGGGCCCCCGGGCCCGAGGCGGGCGCTTCGATGCAGGCGGAGGTGCCGAGGCTGCCGCAGTAGCAGCTCGTGAGCGTCTTGTCGCCGTCAGCGCAGTTGCTAGCACTCACACATTGCTGCACGGCCTCGCACTCCGCGCGGCCCTCGCCTTCGAACTTCGAGCACGCTTCGCTGAACTCGGCGCACACACCCCGTTGCTCACAAGCCAGGCACGCCTCGGGCGAAGGCTTCAAAAGCCCGACCGGCGTCGGCAAGGCAGCGGCCGAAGGCGCAGCGCTGCCGGCGGTCGCGCGCGACTTGTCAGGGTTGCTCTTGGAACAATTCGACAGGCCGACCAAAAGGAGAGCACCCGTCCAGAGCAGTTGTAACCGTGCGAAGCGCGTGATCATCTCGGATCCTTTCAGACCTCTTGTAGAGCGCCAGCAAGGCGTTCTCGTGACGTTTCCGGCAAACTTGCGGCAAGCCGCCGCTTGCACAAAAAAACCAAAGGCGCCGGTTTGTGGCCGGCGCCTTTGGCAATAGCGGCTTTACTTGGATCATGCAGCATCGAGGCGACTGCACGGCAGCTAGCGCTGGCGGGTTGCCGTCAGTTCCAGAAAACGCTGCCGTTGCTGAAGGTATCGTTGCTGGCGTTCGTGACCTCGATGCCGTGGAGCACGGTCCCGGACCCTGTCCACGTCGTGTACCAGTTCAACCACGCACCGGAGGGCACCTGGCTGGACCACGTCGAGCCGTTAAGCGTCACCTTTCGCGTCACCGAACCGCCAGCGCCCCAAGCGGTCGTAAAATAGCCGTATTTCGCGTAGTACGAGGCCCAGTAGCCGTTACCGGTCCAGCGAATGCAGTGAGAAAACTGCTGGTTCGGCTGGCTGAAGGTGCACCCGCCGCCGGCGAGAAACTGCGCGTGCGTGTAGGCTTGTTGCGCTTTGCCCAGTTTTTCGCCGCCCTCATCGCCGTACTCGGTTGCAACCCTGTACGGAGCAGCGGCGCCCACCTGCTGATCGCTGCCTTCGGCTACCGCAGGTTCCTGCGAGGCAATGCGAGCCAGCGCGTCGGCCAGTGCAGCCGGCATCGGCTGACCGGGCTGCAGCACGCTGAAGATTTCCTCGACCGAATGGCCGAGTAGTGCGCGCTCCTCGAGAATGGACGGCGTACCAATGTTGGCGCTCTCGGAAACGGCGACCGTGGTGCCGAGATCGAGAAACTCCACCTTCTGGCCGCTTTCGAGCTCAATCGTGGCGAGGGCCGCCGGCGCCTCACCGACGACCTCGCTCTGCTCATCCGCGGGCGCAGCACCGCAACCCACCATCGACATGACACTAACAACCCCAACCACAAATTGCCATTGACGCATGTTCTACCTATCCCTTGCTTCGTCGCATTGATACTAGGGCGACCCACCACGGATCCACCCACAAGCCCAACCTAGGCCCTCGAGTCTGGACAAAGACCGTGTCGGTCCCGCGACGGCCGCGAAAATTCGCCGCAGCTTGCGCGTGCGCACACCGAGACTCTTTCAGCCTTCGCGTATGACGTTTGCGTCAGCTCATGTCGACGCGATGAAGAACACGCCCGACCTTGACGCGGCGCTCGAGACGGAAAGCCGGGCTAGCACCCGGAAGCACTCCGGCCCGCGCTCCCGAACACTCCGGAACAACAAAAAACCAAAGGCGCCGGTTTGTGGCCGGCGCCTCTGACTCGCTTCCGCTGGTAGCCGGAAGCCTCTACTCAAGACGGCTTAGAAGCCGCAGGTGGTCGCACAACCGGGGTCGAGCTTCGTGCAGTTGAGACGCGCGATAGCAGCACCGCCCGGGAAGGCGATGTTGGTGAAGCGCGTGAGCACCTGCGCGTTCGACACTGCCGCGCCGCCCATGGCGTTGCGGATCAGGCCGGCACAAGCGCCCGCCGGGGAACCGGCGCCCGAGCTCGGGGCTGCGATGCAGTTGGACGTGGTGAGCGCGCCGCAGAAGCAGCTCGTCAGCGTGTTCGCTCCGTCGCCGCAGCCCGTGTCATTGATGCACTCCTGGACGTCGAAGCAATTGGCGCGGTCGGCGGGGGTGGTGGTGTTGTCGATGCAGCTGTTCGAGAACTCGAAACAGGCGCCGTTCTGCTCGCAGGTTGCGCACGCCGCGGTGGCGACGCTCTGACAGTTGTCCGAGCACGTGAACGTGTTCGGCAGCTCGCACTCTTCGCCGACGGTG
>JANNWK010001121.1:0-6059 GCA_031408355.1 Myxococcales bacterium | reverse complement strand
CCGATCGCTGTTTCTGGGAAGCGGCTGGCGCCCGGTCGTTTTTTTCATCGGAAATGCGGGCGCGTGGGCGGGTGGGACGGAGCCGACCCAGGTGGTTAGCTTTGGACAGGGTGGCTCCAACGCGGGCGGCGCGGCAGGGGCTAGCGCGGGGGCGGCCGGAACGGGCGGCGCGTCGTCGAACAAGGCGGGCTCCGCTGCGGTGCCCCAGGCAGGCTCGGCCGGCATGAACGGCGGGAGCGCTGGCGGTCCGCTGGGTGGAGTCGGTGGAGTCGGTGAAGTTGGTGGAGCCGGCGGAGCCGAGGCTGGCGCACCCAGTGAAGGTGGAGCCGGCGGCGAACCCGTCATGCCGCCGCTGACCGGCAGCGGCACCCTCCGCTACGAGCGATGGGAGAACGTGAGCGGCTCGCTCGTCGCGGACGTTCCGGTTGGCCAGGCGCCGACCGTGACCCAAGCGCTCGGTCTATTCGAGGGGCCCACCGACATCATGGACAACTACGGCACCCGCATCAGCGGCCTTCTTACGGCGCCTCTCACGGGCAACTACACGTTTTGGGTCGCAGGCGACGACGGCACCGTCCTGCGCCTGAGCACCAATGAAACCGCCAACCAGAAGGTCGATATCGCGAGTATCGACACCTACGTGGCCTCTCGCGAGTGGAACAAGTTCGCGTCCCAGAAGTCCGCGCCCATTTCGCTGGTCGCGGGCAACCGCTACTACATTGAAGCCCTTGCCAAGGAAAACGTCGGCGGCGACAATCTGGCGGTGGGCTGGCTCAAGCCAGGTCAGGCGGGCGTGGTCCCCTCTGAGGTCATTCCGGGCGCGCAGCTGAGCCCGCCGCCCTAGCTTGCGCATCCGCAAGCGTGCTCGCACTCTACCGGGCATGGCTGGCTCAAGTCTGCTCCGGGGTGTCCCTTCGCACCCGCCGGTTACCTGGCGCTGCTGTGGCGGCCGTTGCGGTCCCCCAAGCCACGGTAAAATCCACCGGAACGGCTCCATCTACGGGGACGCCGAGACCCTTCCACTACGCATCATGGGTCTTCGACCGACCGCAACCTTGGACATCCGCGATCTGGAGCGCTCACTTGTAACGAAGCTTGAGCGACCAGTCACCGAGCGTGGACCAGAAGTAGGCCTTCTTGTTGACCAAAACGCGCCCGTCCGCATTGGTACCCGGGCGCAAGCTGGAGTCTGCCGCGTCAGTGGTGAACGCGCTTCGCCAACCGCCACCGAATCGGCCGCTGTCGGCAATGCCTGCTCCGAAACCACTCGGCAGATCCCAAAACACTTTGCCACGCCCGACGACGCCCAGGCCGTTGTTGAAGAACAAGCTGACCTCCGCAATGTTCTTCAACGCGTACGTAGGGTCGTCGTACGAGAGATCTGCTTCGTTGTCGGTCGCTTGAGCGCTGCAGGCTCCCAGAACATAAAAAGCGGGCGTGCTGCCCAGCAGTACGTCGTTTTCCCAAAGCGTACGGCCGAGGGCCCAGTCGTAGCCATATTCATAGCCGGCCAGTGACGGCGTCAGGCGAAGCCCCTCACTCGTCCACTCCGAAGACCAGGCGAAGGGCTTGCCGCCGAGGGCAGCTTCAAGCTCGGGCGCTTGTGAACCGCCGAATACCATATAGGTCGCGGAGCCGTGTGCGGCCACGCCTCGCAACACGCCTGGCGCTCGCAGCCATTCAACGAAGTCCAGGTGCTTCGCGTCGTCGACGCCGTACGACGTGAGCGCAGGGTCGGCCTCGCGCAGGTAGTCGTTGAACTCGCTCGACCCGACGAGGTTACTGTCGAGCGCCTGAATGGCGGAGGTACGATAGGGGTGTGCTTGAAACGCTCCGCTGCGGAATGCGTGGTTTCGTGAAAAATAGTCGCTGAGAATGCGCTGCTCGAGCGCGGCGTCTTTCGCCCAGCCGAACGTTGGCTCGCTATCGTACACGAGGACTTGCGGGCGACCCTGGGCGTCGAGCGGCGCGCGACCTTCGCGGTCGAGCGCGACATCCGGGTTCACGGCAACGTGGCTTGCGTCGATGCGCGAGACGGCGATCTCGGGCCGAGCAATCGGGTTTGCGAGATCGACATCAGCTTGGGAGATTTCTGGATTGCGCTGCTGCGCGGAGTCGATGCTCACCCAAACGGTGTCGCCCAGGGCGCGAAAATCGGTGTGGCGGGTGACATAGTCGTCCTGAATGAAGAACACGTCGTTCCACTCGACCCACGCTTGCTCAAGCACGGCGCCTGACAGAAACTGCCCCGTTCGAGGCCAGTCGTCATGATCGGGCTGCATGACCAACCGCTCCATGCGAGCCATCGGTTGGTAGAGAGCCTCCCAGTGGCCATCCAGATCCGCCAAGACGATTTCGGAGCGAGGGTTGATGCGCTCCGGATGAAGGATCAAGCGACCCGCAGAGCCTTCGTCGGACCGAAGGAGCGTGCGCCTAAAAACCGACGCTTCGGGAAAAGACCCGACCAGCGTTACGCCTGCCAAGCCGGGGTGAGCGCTTTTGACCGCGGCCAAGAAGCGACGCAACGCCAGCAAAGTGCGGCCGTCCTGGTGGACGACTCCGCGATACGTTTCGGCTAAAAAAAAGCGCGTTCGGAAGCCGTCGGCCAGGAGGTCATCGCGATAGGTCTGCAGCTGTTCCAGCAGCTGCGAGCTACCAGACGCCAGCAAACGCGGCTCTACTAACACGATGGCTAGGCTTGCCCCATTCTGGGCGCAAGTCGGCTCAGCGGGCTCGAAGTTCATCAGCTCGAGCCGGTCGATCTCGTTCCGGCCGTCGCCGTTCAGGTCGAACTGCGAATAGCTTGCGGCGATGCTCTCGACGCTGCGTTGGTTGCAGCCAGGGTCGAAGTCGAGCCCCGGAGGGAAAGGTGGCTCCCCGAATTCAACTGCCGTTTTGAACGAGTCGGGAGGGCGATCTCGGCCCGTGAGGTTTGTCATGGCGGGTTCGCCGTAGCCATCCCTCTGCGACGGCGCGCGCAGGGATTGGCTCACTGATTCGGTCGGGATACTCGCGGGCGAGCCGCCGCAGCTCATCGAGAGCAGCAGCCCTACTGCCGGCAGCAAAGCCGTTATGTGGCCGCGTCCACGGTGCGTCTCGTCCATCCTTGTTCCTGCCCTTCGGTTGAATAGCTAGCGCCGGTTCTGCGTAGGTGGCCAGCAGCCAGGTCGTTCGTGACAGGAGCGCGATCACCGCCCGAATCGCCCTCCCGAACGTCCTCGCAACGGCCTTCCAGTCCCGCAAGTTTGATATCTCGGCACTCTCGGGCTTGATGACACCGGGAGACAGGGGCGGCACGAAACACGCCGGTAGTGGCCACTGACAAGAGGCTCCGCCCGACCAAGTAAACCAGTAGGCTTGAGGTGGTGCCTAACGCTAACGAGGTTTTTCGAGGATGCCGTCCAAGCCGGGCTATCAGCTAGTTGCGACAGCGCTTGCACTTTCGTGCCAGGCCCCGTTCGTCATCCAGAGGGGCGATGGTAGCGGGGGCGAGGCAGGGCAGGGAGCCGCGACCAGCGGTGGGGTGGGCGCCGCCGGCCACGCCACCTCCGGAGGGGCGCCCGGCTCGGGTGGGCGCGGTGACCCGCTCGGTGGAACGGACGCTGGAGGGCCTCACGGCGTGGTGGACGCGGGGGGCGCCGGCGGCGACGCCGGACAGCCACTGGTAGAATGCCAACGAGGCTTCTTCGCTCGGCACGTGAGCGCTGGTGAATACCACGCCTGCGCCACCGACTACGTTACGAGCGCGCTCTATTGCTGGGGCCTCGGTTCGAGCGGACAACTCGGCAACGGGGCCACGTTTGACTCGCTGGTTCCTCTCCAGGTGCGGTCGACTCAAAAGTTCGCCGGAGTGCGGACCGGGGCCGTTTCCACGTGCGCCGTGTCTCACGGGGTCGACCTGTTCTGCTTTGGGGACAATTTCGATGGAGTCTTGGCCGACGGAACGGATCAGGGGCAGTCGCTTCCCGTTCTGACCGCGTCGAGTGTCAGGAGTTTCTCCATGAGCTCGAGCTACGTCGTCGCCAATACGACGGCTGGGCTCTTCGCCTGGGGCGGGAACACGAACGGCCAACTCGGCCTCGGCGACGCGAGCCTCGGAATGGCCGTACGCACGGAATCGTTCGTTGGTTCGATGGAGTATATCGACATCGCGGCCGGATACTCGCACACTTGCGCGATGGACGCGGTGACGCGCTTTCTCCATTGCGCAGGTAATAATCAAGACTCACGACTCGGTATCCCAGGGGAGCAGCGCACCACGTTCACCCTGGTTTCATCGACTCGCTTCCAGCAGCTCTCGGCTGGCTACGACCGGACGTGTGGCATAACGACGCTGGGCGAGCTTCATTGCTGGGGCCGTAACGTTCCCGTCACCTTCGGCGGCCAGCCGCAGGTCGTCACCGCACCCACGAAGCTGGGTAGCTCCGCAGATTGGGACAGCGTAGCGGTGGGGTTCGACCACGTGTGCGCGACGACCAGCGAGGGGCGCCTGCTGTGCGCGGGAGACAACAGCCAGGGCGAGCTCGGCACCGACCAGGGCTCCTCAGCGACATTTGTGGAGCCGCTGCCAGGCTTTCGCACTTTCAACGTTTCTGCGGGACGCGACTTCACCTGCGCCTTGCGCGAGCCGGACCGGGCCATCGTCTGCTTCGGCTCGAACGAAAGGGGCAAGCTCGGCCGCGACAGCGAGGACGAGGGACCCGGCGCCCCCGCGTTGGTCTGTCTGCCCCCGCTGTGACGGGTCTCAACCACCAAAGCGGAAGCGCGCTGGGGCGGCCGCCGACAGCCAACGTGGACGGTCAGCGCCAAAGCGTGATTTGCTCCGGCTCGTGCTGCACCTGCCTTCAGAGCATATGCTGCGACCGCTGAGCGGAGTGGCTGTTGCGACCTTGAGGCGCATCTGTGTCCTGAGCTCGTTGATGTTGCAGAGCGCGCGCGCGTGGTCGTCGCCCGAGGCGCCGCTCGACATGGTATGGGACGCTCCGCCGGGTTGCCCCGCCTACTCGGACGTGGAGAGCTGGCTGCATGCTGTGATACCTCCGGACGCCCGTGCCCGGCTGGGCGAGCTCCACGTGAAGGTGCTCATCACCGGCAATCCCGGCAGCGGATTTCGAGCCAGTGTTCGGGTCGTCAGGGACGGCGCGAGCGAGCCGCCGCCAGGCGATGCGCGGGTTGTCGAAGGGCCCGCTTGCGGTGAAGTGGCGCGATCGGCGATGGTCGTGGTGAGCGTCGAGATGTCCGACGCCATCAAGGCGGAAGCCGCGGAGGCCATCGAGACGCGGCCACCAGCGCCGTCAGCTCCCGCCGCGCCGCCGTCAGCGCCGCCCCCGCTCGCAGCGCCGCCCCGGCCGCCGGCGGACCGAAGCGAGGCAGCTTCTCGGAGGGACCGAGATGGCGCGGTGCTGGTCGCCGTGCTGGCCGGAGCGGAGAGCGGCTTCATGGGACAGCCCGGGGTTCGTCTGGATCTGAGCGCTTCGCTGGCGCTGCGGCGGGCGACGTTTCTGGGGCTACGGGTCCACGCGCTACCGGCCGTGACCCTGGAGCAGGGCGCGGAGCTTGGGCGGCTGCATTTCGTCGCCCCCGGTGCGGAGCTGTGCCAGTTGCAGGATCTTTCGAGGGCGGTTCGGGTTGGCGCCTGTGCTCGCGCGGAATTCGGGTTCGCGTGGGCGGAAGGGGCGGAAGAGGACGATCCAACCGATTCCGGTCCGATCGGCGCCGTAGCGCTCACACCCACCCTGGCGGTGGGCGGTAGTCTCCGGTTCCTGCTGCAGGGCGACCTGGAGCTTCGAGTCATCCGCCCACGCTTCGAGAACACCGCTGGGAAGGTGCTGGCCGTGCTTCCGCCACTGGCCGTAGGTGGGCTAGCTGGCCTCTCCCTAGCTCTGCCGTGACCAAGCGATCAATTCTGCCGGCAGCAGTTGTTGTTGCAGGGCATTCCGCATTCGTGGGGGCAGCCGCTGCTTTGGTCCAGACCCTCGTCGCACACACCGTTGCCGCAGGTGGTGCACTCGTTGGTGCAGCCGTTGGACTCGTCGTAGCTACCGTCGCACATAGCGTTG
>JANNWK010001120.1:0-4965 GCA_031408355.1 Myxococcales bacterium | reverse complement strand
GTCCTGCTTGCCGTGCTGGCAGCGAGTCCGCGCCTCGTCAGCAACGTCGCCGATCAGAGCCTCGGCAAGCTGGCGATGGCGGGTTGGGTTCGACCGTTGGTTGAGGACTACCCATGGCTGGGGGTGGGTCGAGGCGCTTTCGAGTCGGCGTTTCAGAGCTACCGGATCGGCGTAAACAACCTGATTTACTCGCACCCGGAGAATCTGGTGGCTCAATGGGTTGCGGAATGGGGGCTGCCCGTGGGGGTGACTGCCTTGCTGGCGTTTGCTTGGCTACTCCGCCCCAGCAGACTGGGCGTCAAGCGGAACCCGGTCGCGCTGGGGGTGTTTGCCGCGCTCGTGGTGTTAGTCGTGCAGAATCTCGTGGATCTCGGGCTCGAGATCCCGGCGGTCGCCGTCGCGGCGGCGGTGGCGGCAGGCGGCTGCTACGGCCACTTCGGGGGCAGCGGCATCGAGGAACGAGCCAGTGCCTGGCGGCGGGGTGCGGCGTGGAGCCTCGTCGTCGTTCCGGCCGTCGTATTGCTCTGCACGGCGCTGACTCGACCAACGCCCGTAGGCTCGGCGCGACGCGAGCTGGATGTGGCGCTCGACCATCTCCGGTTCAAGGATACCAAGGCGGTGGCCGCCTTCCGCGAGCAACTAGGCCAAGCCCTGCTGGCTCACCCCGCCGATCCCTACTTTGCCCGCTTGGGAGGTGTCGTGGCCTTCCGGGTCCGAGACCAATCGCCCATGCCGTGGATTGATCGGGCGCTCACGCTTGGCTTGGCCAGTGGACGCACGCACTACCTTCTCGCGACGATTCTGGCGTCCTGGGACAAGCGCGACCAAGCTTTGCTCGAGCTGCGCTTTTCCGCGTTGTACGATCCGTCGCTATCGCCGTCGATCGCTCAGGCGGCGCTCCGACTCTCAGACGACCCGGCCGTCTTGGCTCGCGCGGCGCCCCAGGGCCACGCCGGTGTGAGTTTGTTGCTCGCGATGGACAGGCAACTCCGCGACATTCCTGGGAGGAAAGGGCTGCGTCGTCAGTTGTTGCGAGAGGCGGTGGCGCGCTGGCCGGGCCATCGCGAAGCCCAGCTCCAACTAGGCAAGCTTCTCCACCTACTACTGGCTGGCCACGATGAAGCTGAAGAGTGCGCCCTGGCCAAACGCGCCGCGTGCTTTCAAGAGGCCTTCGCCCAGGCCGAAGCCATCACGCGACTGGCGCCGCAGGACTCGGAGGGCTACGAGCTTCAGTCGCAGCTCCTGCTGCTTCAGGGCAAGGCCTTGGAAGCGGAGCGCCTCCTCGCGGAGCGGTGCGGAGTGGTGAGCACGCGACGACGCTGCCTGCTACATCGCTTGCAGGCAGCGGCAGCAACCAAGAGCCCGACCCTCATGGGCGACGCCGCGCGAGCGAGCGTCGCTTCGGGCTGCGGCACCAGCGAGGACTGCGCGCGACTCCACATTCAAGTCGGGGACATCCTCGTGGCACACGGGGAGTATCGGCAGGCCGTGGCGTACTTCCAACGCGCCGGGCAGGAGGAGCCGTCGGATGCCCTCTGGCTGAAGCTGGCGAACGCCGCCGATCGCGGGGACGAGCCTGGCGCGGCGGTGGAGGCGCTGCTTCGGCTGGAGCGCAAGAAGCGAGATCCCAAGCTGCGCCTGCGTATCGACGCATTGCGCGCTAGGGCCTTGCTACAAGCCCCCGTTTCCCCAGGTCTCAAGTAGCTGTAATAATTAACAATTTACGCCGTTGTCAAAGTTCTCGCGCCATTCCTTGAACGTGGGGCCGCCGGATGCATCAATACGAGCGCTGGGGTCAGCCATTGGCCCGCCCACCGGTTTCCCATTTTGAACGATCAGAGCGCTTTTCCGCCGGCCCTTCCCTCATTCGCTACTGGTCCTGGTGGCGAGTCTCAACGCTTCTCGCTGTTCGGACTCTGGCTGGCGATTCGCAAGCACTGGGTGCTGGCCGTGGCGATTGCTATTGCGGTCGGGATGTCGGTCGCGTTTTACACGCTTGGACAGACCAAGATCTACGAGGCGGAGGCCACCTTGCTCTTCGACCCGCAGCCGCCTCGGCCGCTTGGCAATCAGGTGCAGTCGGTGGTCGACGTGAGCGGCGAGTACTGGAACAACAAGGAGTACTACAAGACTCAGTTCTGGGTCGTTCAGTCTCAGCGCGTGGCCTTGCAGGTGGTCAAGGATCTAGCGCTCAACAAGAACCGCGCGTTCATTGAGAATCTGGCGCCGGGGAGCCCGACGCAGGGGAGGGAGGTTGCTCCCGACGACGCGGCGAAGATCTTGCGTTTACGCTTGAGCATCGAACCGATTCGTGACAGCCGTCTAGCGGTCGTGCGCTACCGGGATGCGGATCCCGCGCGAGCTCAACGGGTGCTGTCGACGCTGGTTGATGCCTACTCGGCCAATAATCTCGACGACGCCCTCGACGCCATGAATAGCGCGGCCGAATGGCTCGGGGGACAGGTGGATTCGCTGAAGGTGCAGCTTGAATCCAGCGAGATGGCCCTGCACGACTACAAGAAACACAAGAACATCCTGTCCGTGTCGATGGACGACCAGTCCAACATGCTCCGCGGCGAGATGTCCCAGCTCAATACGGCTCTCACCGGGGTGGAGACGAAGCGCGAGGAAATATCCGCGCGCAGGGCGGAGCTGCTGAAAATCAATCCCGAGGCCCCAGCCAATATCCCGGCCACGGAGCTGCTCAATAGCCCGCTCCTCCAGTCGTTGCGCGGGCAGTTCCTGGATGCCTCGTCGGCGCGCGAGGTGCTGCTCGCATCCGGCAAGGGCACCAGCCATCCGGAGGTGCTGTCGGCTCAGGCCAAGATCGAGGCGGCGCGGAGCGCGCTAATGGCCGAGGTGCAGAACGTTCAGCGCGCGATCGATCACGAGTACAACGTGGCCTCGCTAGAGGTTCGCGGGCTGCGAGGACTATTCGAGGGGGCAAAGCAACGAGCTCTTGAGCTGAATCTGCTGGAGATTGAGTACAACCGCTTGCGCCGTTCAAAGGACAACAACGAGAAGCTTTTCGGGGTGGTCACGGAGCGCTCGAAGGAGAACGATCTTACCCGGATGCTACGGATCAATAATATCCGCGTGATCGATCGTCCCCAGACGCCGAAGCGCCCGGTGAGTCCGAACGTGCCGCTCAATGTCGCTAGCGGCATCGCGGTTGGCCTGGTGCTTGGGCTCGTGGCGGCGATAGGGCGGGAGCAGCTCGACCGCAGCATCAAGACGCCGGACGACGTGGAGCGCGAGTTGGGTCTGACGTTCCTGGGGCTCCTGCCCAGCGTAGAGGAGGGCAAGACGAGCCCGGTCTACGCCGGCAAGCGCAAGCGCAGACAGCGCCAAGAAGAGAGCGTGATGCCGGGCCTTCCGGAACTCATCGTGCACGAGCATCCGACGAGCGGCGTGGCCGAGGCGGCGCGCGCGCTGCGCACCAATATCCTGTTCATGTCGCCCGACAAGCAGTTCCGAACGCTGCTGGTGACGAGCGCAGCCCCCTCCGAGGGCAAGACGACGGTTGCGTGTTGTATCGCCATCGCGATGGCACAAGCGGGCCGCAAGGTGGCGCTGTTGGATTGCGATATGCGGCGGCCGCGCGTACACCGCGTTTTCGGTAAGACCAACGATGTCGGCATCACGACTGCGCTCATCGATTTCGCGAGCGTCGATGAGATCATTCGCGATACCAACGTGCCGAACTTGAGCGTGATCACCACCGGCCCCATTCCGCCGAACCCGGCAGAAATTCTGCACAGTGAAACGTTCGGTAAACTGCTCAAGCTGCTCTCCGAGCGCTTTGACCACATTGTCATCGATAGCCCGCCGGTGGCTCCGGTAACCGACGCCGCGATCCTTTCAACGCGCGTCGATGTCACCATTTTGGTGGTGCGCGCCTTTAAGACAAGCAAGGAGCTGGCGCGTCGCGCGGTCCGTTCGCTGCGCGACGTCGGAAGTCGCTCCGTTGGCACTGTGCTCAATGCCGTGGACTTCTCGCGTCGTGAGTACGGCTACTACCAGTACTATTACTACAAGCGTGAAGGCTACTCAGCGGATGCCGCTCCGCGATCGAGTCAGGAGCGCGGAGCGGATCTGGCTCCCCCTCCGCCGTCCTGACGGGTCGTCGCGTAGGTCCTCACCCCGTGCTCCTCTCCCTCTCCGTCGATCTCGACGAAACCCACCACTACCGCGCCATCCACGGCCTTCCCCCGGCCGGACCTGGCACGGAGGTGTACGCGCGCGCGGTGCCGCGGCTTTCGGATTGGGCGCGGCAGCGGGGGATTCCGATCACTTGGTTTGTGGTGGGTCAGGATCTAGCGAAGCCCGAGAACGCTGAGGCGGTGGCGCGGCTGGCCAGCGGCGGTGACGAGCTGGGCTGCCATTCGTTTTCGCATTTGTATGATCTCACGCGCCGCTCTTTCGCGGAGATGCGGCAGGAGGTGGAGCAGGGGATTTCGGTGATTGAGCGGGTGGGGGGCGTGAAGGTGTCGGGGTTTCGGGCGCCGGGCTACGTGGTCACCGACACGCTCTTGGCGCTGCTGCGGGAGAGTGGGCTTGCCTACGATTCCTCAGTGTTTCCGTGTCCTTCGTACTACGCGCTGAAGGCCGCGAAGCTTGCGGCGATTCAGGCGCGTCAAAAGGAGTCGCGGGCCATTATCGACGCGCCGGAGGTGCTGCGAGCGCCGACCGTGCCGTATCGCGTGGGGCAGCCCTATTGGTTTCGGGGTACGGGGATCTGGGAGCTGCCGATCCAGGTGACGCGGCGGGCGCGGCTGCCGTTCATTGGGACCTCGCTCACGCTGGCGGGGACCTTCGGTGCGCGGCTGCTCGCTCAAGGCGTGCTGGGTGAACCCTTCGTGAACTTGGAGCTGCATGGTTTGGACGCGCTCGACCAGCACGATGGCCTCGAGGAGCTCGGTCGGCACCAGCGCGATTTGCGCATTCCCTGGAGCAAGAAGCTTT
>JANNWK010001119.1:0-2783 GCA_031408355.1 Myxococcales bacterium | reverse complement strand
ATACAGTGTGACTGGCAGCCTGCCCCTCTCCACGCTGCACGCGCTGAACGTGTTGAAACCCGAAGCGCCAACGTTCTTGGCCGGCCTCTACCGCGCCGAGTTCTCCCATCTGCCTGACGGGACGATCCACCCGGGCTGGCTGCCGTGGGTGGATCCGCACACCGCCACCCCGGACTTTCACGTACCGGCGTCATTTGGCGTGTTCGAGCTGGCCGGCTGACGGTCAGCCGACGGTCAGCTGACGGTCGGCTCGCCGGGATCTTGCGCGTTTCCCGGATTTGCGGTCTCCTGCCAGGCTTCTGTGTCTGCGGGGTCTGAGTTCGATATGCGTTCCTCCACTTATCTCCTTGGGTTTGTCGCTGGTCTCACCACGCTGCTGGGCTTTCTGCCCCAGGCCGGCGCGGCCGATGCCGGCTTCTCGTTTTCTGCCAACAACTCCGGAGCCAGCGCGAGCGGTTCCTCTTCCGGCGGTCCCGACAGCTTCTGGCGGCAGCACCGGCCGCTGCCCATGGCCCTAGAGCTCGGCATCTTCGCCGGGGCCGCCTTCTTCTCGGCCGAGCACAACCTTCAGGACCTCGAGGTCCTCAGCGAGGACCCGGCCATCGGCCATCAAAGCCTGAACCCAGGCCTCGATTTGGGCCTGCGCGCGGGCTTCTATCCCTTCTCGTGGCTCGGCGCCGAAGGCGAGCTGGGGGTCATCCCGACCAGCACGGGCGGAAACAGCGCGGGCGCCACGCTGTGGACCTACCGGCTGCACGCGGTCGCGCAGTACCCAAGGTTCCGGCTCGTCCCCTTCGTGCTCCTGGGCACCGGCGGCATGAACCTCAAGAGCGACATCAACGCGCTCGGCGACGACAGCGATCCGGCCCTGCACTTCGGCGTCGGCGCCAAGTTTGCCATCAATCAGTTCCTGAGCGCGCGCTTCGATTTTCGCGACAACTTGATGCAGCAGAACCGAGTATCGCCCGCTATCGAAGAAGGCGACCTCGTTCAAAACTTCGAGGTGCTGCTCGGGCTCTCCTTCACGCTGGGCCGTACCCCCGCGGAAGCCGCGCCGATCGTGAAGGACTCCGACGGCGATGGCTTCTTGGATCCGAACGACGCTTGCCCGGCCCAACCCGGCGTCGCGCCCAACGGCTGTCCGGCCCCCGTCCTGGACACCGACAAAGACGGCCTGCCGGACAACACCGACCCCTGCCCGCTGGAGGCAGAAGACGGCCAGCAGCCGGCGCCGAGCGACGGCTGCCCCAACAAGGATTTGGATCAGGACGGCATCCTCTTGCCCGTCGACCTGTGCCCCGCCGAAAAGGGTGTTGCTCCGGACGGCTGCGCCATCAAGGACAAGGACGCCGACGGCATCCTCGACGCGGTCGACAAGTGCCCCGACCAGCCGGAAACGAAGAACGGCTTCCAGGACGCCGACGGCTGCCCCGATGAGCTCCCCAAAGAAGTCGCCAAGTTCGCCGGGGTCATCAAGGGCATTCAGTTCGATTTCGGCAAGGCCAGCATCCGCAAGGAATCCAACAAGCTCCTGGACGGCGCCGCCAAGGTCCTGACCGACTACAAGGACCTGCGGCTGATGATCGCCGGCCACACCGACAACGTCGGTGACGCCACGAAGAACCTCGAGCTTTCCCAGGCGCGCGCCGCGTCCGTGAAAGAGTACCTGGTCTCCAAGGGCATCGACGCTTCACGCGTGGAAACGCGCGGCGCGGGCTCCAATGAGCCGGTGGCAGACAACGGCACCGACAAAGGTCGCCAGGAGAATCGACGCATCGAGTTCAAGCTACTGGGACAATGAGATTTTGACTCCGCGCGCTCTGCCGGAGTCCTGCGAGAATATTCGGAGGAGTTAATATGCGAAGTTCAGTCATTTGGTCCTTTCTTAGTGTTGCGGTCGCCTCGGGCGCGCTCATGGTCGGCTGCGACGGCGACGCCAAAATCGTCAAGAGCGGCGAGGACGAGTCCTGCGTCAAAACCTCGGACTGCTCCGATGGCCTCAAGTGCCAAGCCCAGCTGTGCGTGAAGAGCGGCAGCGATAGCAACGGTGCGGGCGGCGACAAGTCCACGGCCGGCGAAGGACCCACGGGCCCCGATCTGGGCGGCGAGGGCGAATCCTGCCAAAGCCGAACCGATTGCGACGCCGGCCTCGGCTGCTTCAACCAGCGCTGCACCACCCAGGGCGGCGAAGGCGGCGCCAGCAGCGGCGTCACGCTGGGCGGCGAAGGCGAAACCTGCGGTCTCACCGCCGACTGCAGCGAAGGCCTCGCCTGCATGCCGGTCGACGACGGCAACGGCTACGGCGGCCGATACGAGCTCAAGGCGCTGGGCTCCAGCGTTGGCGTCTGCAGCCAGGTGAACAGCGGTCTCGTGCCCACGGGGCTCGGCTGCGGCGCGGAGTGCCTAACAGCGGACGACTGCTGCGAGCTGCCAACGGCTGTGCACGTGCTAAACAGCATCTACGCGCCCTACGGCACTGGCGTGAACTCCTGCGCCGAGCTCGCGGCGGTTCTGGTGGGTGTCAACTGCAAGGCCGCTATCCTCACCCCCGAGAACGCGGCGCGTTGCGCCGCCGAAGCCATGTACTGCGAGTGCGCCGCGGACACCTGGAGCTGCAACGCTGGTCGCTGCAGCTACGATGCGGCTTGCACGGTAAGCGGCGCTACTCCGGGCGGTTGCCCCGCGTACTCACGCACCGGCATTCCCCAACACGGAATCGCTTATCCATACGGCGTGGTCGCGCTCTGCGATATCGGCGGAAGCGATACGTGCGGGCCTCCGAA
>JANNWK010001118.1:0-1932 GCA_031408355.1 Myxococcales bacterium | reverse complement strand
CATGCCGTTCGTCTTGGGCGGCGGCGGCTGGGCCTTCCGGACCGGCCGCTACCTGCAGTATCAGGCCGAATCCCACGCGGATTTGCTGGTCTCCGTGCTCAACGCGATGGGCATCGACCAGCAGACCTTCGGCGACGCGAGCGTTTGTACGGGTCCGCTGGCTGGGCTCGTCTAGCGCTCTTGACGGCAGCGGGCTTCTTGGGTTGCCTTGCCGCCCCATGAGTGACCAGAAGTCCGCCATCCATCCCCGCCGCGACCAAGACTACCCCGCGTGGTACCAAGAGGTGGTTCGCGAGGCCGACCTGGCCGAGAACTCGGATGTGCGCGGCTGCATGGTCATTAAACCGTGGGGCTATGGGATTTGGGAGAACATTCAGCGCGTGCTGAACGGCATGTTCAAGGCGACGGGCCACAAGAACGCCTATTTCCCGCTGTTCATCCCGCTCTCGTATTTGGCCAAGGAAGCCGAGCACGTCGAGGGATTTGCCAAGGAGTGCGCGGTGGTTACCCACCACCGTCTGGAGGCCGCCCCCGGCGGTGGCCTTCGCCCAGCGCCCGGCGCCCTGCTCACGGAACCCCTGGTGGTGCGCCCCACCTCCGAAACGATCATTGGCGCCTCCTTCGCCAAGTGGGTGAAGTCGTACCGAGACCTACCGATCCTGATCAACCAGTGGGCCAACGTGGTGCGCTGGGAGATGCGGCCACGGCTGTTCCTGCGCACCGCCGAGTTCCTGTGGCAGGAAGGCCATACGGCCCACGAAACCGAAGCAGAGGCGCGGGAGGAGACCGAAAAAATGCTCCAGGTGTACGCCGCCTTCGCCCGCGACTACCTGGCGGTCCCCGTTTTCAGCGGCGAGAAGACCGAGGGCGAGCGTTTCCCCGGCGCCGTACAGACGCTGTGCATCGAGGCCATGGTGCAGGATCGCAAGGCGATTCAGGCCGGCACTTCGCATTTTCTCGGCCAAAACTTCGCCAAGAGCAGCGGCATTGCCTTCCTTTCCCGGGAGAACAAGGAAGAGCTCGCCTGGACCACGAGCTGGGGCGTGAGCACCCGCCTGGTGGGCACGCTCATCATGATGCACGCCGACGACGACGGCATGATCGTCCCGCCACGCCTGGCCCCCACCCACGTCGTCATTCTGCCCATCACACCCAAGCCCGAGAGCCGCGAGCTTGTGCTGAAGGCAGCGCGCGAGCTCGCCGAGAAGATCCGCGAGCAGCTGTTTCACCGTGTCCCGATCGAGGTCGAGGTGGACGAGCGCGATCTGCCGGGCGGGGCCAAGGGCTGGGAGTGGATCAAGAAGGGCGTGCCCTTGCGCATCGAGATTGGCCCGCGCGATCTGGAGAAGGGCAGCGTGGCGCTCAGCCGCCGCGATCAAGGCCCGAAGGAGAAGACCTTCCCCAACGTCAGCGATCTGCCCGCGAGCCTGCCCGCGTTGCTCCAGGAAATTCAGGACAACCTGTACAAGAAAGCGCTTCAGCTACGCGAAGAGCACACCGTCAAGATCGACTCCGAGCAGGAGTTCTACGCCTTCTTCACCCCAAAGAACCCGAACAAGCCGGAGATCCACGGCGGCTTCGCACTCGCTCACTTCAGCGGGTCGCGCGAGGTCGAAGAGAAGCTGAAGGCTGACCTCAAGGTAACGGTCCGCTGCATTCCTCGCGACGGCGACGCCGAGCCCGGCACCTGCATCTTCACCGGGCAGCCCAGCGCTCGACGTGCGGTGTTCGCGAAGGCGTATTAGAACCCTCGAGGAGAGCACCGCGGTGCCCAAAGGGCTTCCGTAAGCCCTGACCTACACGCTGAGCTTCACACGTTTATTGCCGACCACGGCCGTCACCTCGAGCTCGCCACCGAGTGCCCTCACGGCCCGGCGCAGGGTGGACACCAGGTGGTCGCTTCGCTTCTCAAGCTTCGAGACTTCGCTTTGA
>JANNWK010001117.1:0-1926 GCA_031408355.1 Myxococcales bacterium | reverse complement strand
CCCGGCAGGCCGTGGCTCCACACGGTGGTGCAGTGCAGGGACTCGCGCGGTTCGGCCCTGTCGATCACTTGGGCCGTGAGCATGTAGAGGCCGAGGCGGGTGCCGGGCACGGCTTCGCTCTGCTTGTAGGCGTCCAAGAGGCAGCTGAAGCCCAGCTGCATTTGCTCGTCGATGTCGGCGGCCAGCAGGTTCTGTAGCCCGTCGAGCAGCCGTACTTCGACCGCGGACGAGCCGGTATTCTCTAGCGTGCATTCGCGCACGAAGCCGAACTCTGCGCTCGTCTTCCACTCGTAGCTGAAGCGAACGCCCAGCGCCTGATTCAGCTCCTCGAAGCGCAGCTTGTTCCCCAGCACGCTCTTCTCCAGACTGCGGGTTGGCCCGTAAACGAGCTCTGACTGATCCGTGAAGGGGCGCCACAGCCGCTTCTGCCCGTCGCGTTCGACGATCAGCGCCGTGTAGGGCCCCGAGATCTCGGCGCTCTCAAGCAGCTTGTCTTCGGTCGTGTACGGGAAGAGCGCGAACTTCGAACTCTGACGTCCCGCCGTCAGGGCGCCGTTGCTGCCCACGAACAACCAATGGTCGGCGTCGCTGACGACGCTGGCCAGGAACGGCGCCATGGCTTGGGCGTGCTCTATCCGGTAAAAGGCTTCCCCAGCTCGCTCCACCAGCCGCCCTTGCGGCGTGGCCTCCTGCTTGGAAATCTCCTGGCTGCCGAGGAAAACGCGCGCCGTACCGGTCATGCAGGCCAGGGTGTCCGGGACTTCCGCGGGCGATCCGAAAAAGCCAATACTTCCGGTTGGCCTCGGGTCGCCGCCCTAGCGCCCCGCCACGGCTTCTTCGCGGCGGCCTTCGAGCGTGAGATCCGCTAGGCGGTCCTCCAGGGCGATGCGGCGGGTGAGGCGCTCGCCTTCAACGCTGGCGGCGTCGAGCGTGGACTTCTGCAAGCGTTCCGAAATCTCGGCCATCTTGCGAGCCAGGTTGCGACTGAGCTCGGCTGCTTGGGGCACCCTGCGCAGCGTAACGAGTTGCGCGTTGAGCTCGTCCACACGCGCGCGGTACATCTCGATTTGCGTTGCGATGGTGGACAGTCGCTCGCTCAGCTCAGCCAACTCACGGTGCATTTGGAGCACCTGGGCGAGCTTCTGACGGAGCTCTTCCGGCAATGCCTTGGCCAGCTTCAAATACAGGCCAAGCTCGGCCACGCCGCCGGGCGTGCGCACATCGACCGTCTTCCGAATGGGGGTGGATTCTTCGATACTGAGCACGACGGAGCCGCCGGCCGGAACCGTGACCGGAAACAGATAAGCTTCGCGTAGCTTCTCGAAGCCGCTGGTCGGAGCTATCAGGGTATGGCCAGCGGCCGGGGCGTGCCTCACATAGGTGAGCGCGGCACTCGGCCCGCGGTTGATCAACGTCAGCTTGGTGGTCTTCACGCTACGGGCTTCCGCCGTCACGAGGCCGCGCTCTATCGTGACCAGCCGTTCGAGTTCCTCGCGACCGGCGAGCGTGGTTTCAACGATGAGTGAGCGGTCAAGCGCGAAGGGAATGAAGGCGCGGCTCTTGGCCGGGATCGGCTCGCTCAGGCCCTCACCCAAGAACTGCCCGTCCGCGTAGACCGTGAACGGTCCAGCGTCCAGCATGTGCACCGAGGGATTCTCGATCATGGCGGCCCGGAACGCGAACTTCTCCGAGCCTCGCGCAGAAATCGGATCGTAGTAGTAGACGGGCTTGGCCTCGACGTCGCTGCTCAACATGCTGATCAGCGCTGAACGACCCTTCTCGATAGTGAGCGGCGTTGCCGAGAGAAAGAAGGCGTTGCCCAGCGGTTCATCGCTGCGCGGCTTGCCGGTCGCGGCGGGCGATTGCCCGGGTTGTTCGGGCTTGGCTTCAGCTTGGACGGCCAAAATGCGCACGGCGTCGCCCGGC